>NZ_JAHSPD010000002.1 GCF_020141465.1 Roseovarius carneus
CTGATCGAGAACTACTTCGGCAAGCTGAAGGAAAACAGAGGGATAGCCATGCGCCCCTGCAAGACAGATCAGAGCTTCAAAGCCTTCATCTCGATTGCGGCAACAATCATTCAGATACGGTGAACGTCAACAGCCCCTAATATGACGTCACAAAAGTTAAGTGAACGCCGCCTAAGGATTGGCTGTGCCAAGGGGGAATCACATGGCTGATTTGTCGATTACATCAATTACCAAACGCTTTACCGACACACCCGTATTGAAAGGTGTGACGCTTGATGTACCTGATGGGGAATTTGTCTCGTTGGTGGGGCCATCGGGCTGTGGTAAATCCACACTGCTTAGGATCATCGCTGGTCTGGAGGCGCCGACCAGCGGGTGCGTCGCAATCGGAGGCGAGGACGTCACCGACATTCGCGCAGCAGATCGCAACCTGTCAATGGTGTTCCAATCCTATGCGCTTTACCCACATCTGACTGTTGCGGAAAACATTGCTGTGCCGTTGCGCATGCGCGAAATGAGTGGACTGCAACGGTTGCCCTTCTTGGGACGCGTTATGCCAGGTACACGCGATCAAAGGCTGCATATTTCCCAAGCTGTGCACCAAGCTGCGGAAATGCTGGAGATTGCCATGCTTTTGGACCGTAAGCCGGGCCAACTTTCTGGCGGGCAGCGTCAGCGTGTGGCTTTGGGGCGTGCTCTTGTGCGAGAACCGGCTGCGTTCCTGCTTGATGAGCCTTTGTCGAACCTCGATGCCAAGCTACGGGTACAAACAAGGGCCGAAATTGCAGAATTGCACCGTAGGCTCGGGGCGACATTCATCTATGTGACCCATGACCAGGTCGAGGCGATGACGATGTCAGATCGTATTGCCGTGATGATGGATGGCGAGATCCTGCAATGTGCTGCCCCTGAGATTGTTTATGAAGATCCCAATGACATCAGGGTCGCAGAATTCATCGGTTCCCCGAAGATCAACATCCTGCCCGTGGAACGTGTCGGGGCTGAGTTGCAGCTTTTGGGCCGGAGCTTGGATTGGCGCATCCCTAACGAGGGCCTGCAAATCTTACAGATCGGGGTGCGCCCGGAAGCGTTGCGCTTGACCCAGACCGAGCCCATGTTGACTGGCTCAGTTGCGCATTTTGAAAACCTCGGCTCCGAGGTTTTTGCCCAAATTGCGCTGGACCAATATGCAGTGCGTGTGACCTTGCGCGCAACTCCTGTGGAACGGCAAATGTTAGGATTGGGCACACAGGTCGGGCTGCGCTTTGATCCAGCGGCAGCTTTGGTCTTTGGTTCGGATGGCAAGCGTTTGCGAAAAGTCGAGGCATCGGCACATATGATTAGCCAGGTTGCTTGAGATGGCTGTTCTTGATGCGAATGCATCGGAGCCAGTGTCCCAGGGCGTGCAAAGCCAAGCGCGCACTGCTTGGACGCTCACCGCCCCTGCCCTGGCTTTGATGTTTCTTATCCTGCTAGTGCCCATTTGCGTGGCAGGCGTGTTGTCCTTTACCAACTATTCGCTGGGCAACACCGGTTTTGACTGGGTTGGAACAGAAAACTACGAGCGGCTTCTTACCCGCGCCACCTATGCAAAGATGTTCGTGGCGACCTTGACTTATGTCGTGACGGTTGTGCCGATCTCATTGGGCCTGGGGTTAGGTGCCGCGATGTTAGTGCATTCACTAGGCCGGGTGGGAGACATCTATAAGACGATCTATTTCCTGCCCGTGATGGCAACGCTTTTGGCCATGGCAATTGCATGGGAATTCATGCTGCACCCCTCCATCGGCATGGTGAACCGCACGCTTGAGATGGCCTGCGGCAGCTGGTTTGAGGTGATCCCTTTCTTTGCCAATGGATGTGCTGACAGGTTCCCGCTTTGGTTAGGCGACAAGGACTACGCCATCTGGGTCGTGTGTTTCATCGGTATCTGGCAGGGCTTTGGCTTTAACATGGTCCTGTATCTTGCCGGGCTTACGTCGGTGCAGCGCGAACTCTACCATGCCGCTGAGATGGATGGTGCAAGATCCGCATGGGCGCGGTTCTGGCTGGTGACATGGCCAGCCCTTGGTCCGACCACCGTTTTCGTTGTGACCATTTCCTGCATCCGCGCCTTTCAGGTCTTTGACACCATCGAGGCATTCTGGCCGCAAGGCGGTGGGCCGAACAAATCCGCCTACGTCATGATGTTCGCGATCTTTGAGAAAGGCGTTCAACAGAACCTGATAGGGATCGGGTCGGCGATCACCATGCTGTTTTTGATCTTTGTGATGATCCTGACCCTGATCCAGCGCTGGCTGGTCGAACGCAAGGTGCACTACGGATGACACGGACATGGTGGAAACACTTGCTGCTGATCCTTGGCGCGATCATCGTGCTGGCACCGTTCTACATGATGGTGAGCTATTCACTCAAAAGCCCGGGCGAGATCGACCGTGGTGAGGGTGGATTTTTTGGCCGTCAGGAGATGATGGTCGACCCGCGTTGTGTAGCATTGCAACAGCCGGACCGTGCCGATATCCAAGCCGCACGCACACGCTTTCCCGGACAGGATGACGGGGACGTTCAAGCCGCCCTGCTGGCCGAGACCGAGGCTGAGTGTTCCATGCGTCCCGTCGTTTTCAACTACTCGAAAGCGTTCACCGAAGCGCCTTTGATCCGCTATCTGCTGAACGGCGTGATCGTGACCGTCTCCATCTTCGTGATCCAGATCGTCGTCGCCCTGCCGGCGGCTTATGCATTGGCCAAGCTCAGGTTCTGGGGCCGCGAAGCCGTGTTCGGACTGGTCTTGTTCTGCCTTTTGATCCCTGTCCATGCCATAGCGTTGCCACTGTACATTATGCTTGCCAAACTGGGGCTGACCAACACCTATGCCGCGCTGATCGTGCCCTGGACAATCTCTGTCTTTGGCATCTTCTTGATGCGCCAGTTCTTCATGACAGTACCGGATGATCTGATCGACGCGGCACGCATGGACGGAATGACCGAGTTTTCCATTGTGTGGCGCGTCATGTTGCCGACGGCGATCCCGGCGCTGTTGGCCTTTGCGATCTTCAGCATCGTGGCGCATTGGAACGACTATTTCTGGCCCCGCATAGTCGTGACCGGAAACCGGGATCTTTTCACGCCACCGCTTGGTTTGCGCGAATTCAAGGGCGATGGCGACGGGTCTTTTTTTGGGCCGATGATGGCCACCGCCACCGTCATCGTCACACCTTTGATCGTTGCGTTTCTGATCGCGCAGCGCCGCTTTATCGAAGGGATTACGCTTTCTGGAATGAAGTAGGATGGGTCAAAACCCATCCTACTCATACGCCCCACAAGGGGACAATCACCGGGGTCTGCCAATCGCCAAACCGTCAGCCCCGACAACTGGAGTAGATTTAATGAAACTGACCACCACTGCAATGGTTTTGGCGCTGTCTGCCAGCGCCGTTTATGCCCAAGACAAGGTAACCATCGAGTTCGCCTATCCCTATAGCCATCTCTTTGACGTGACCTATGAGGCAATGATGCCCGCCTTCAACGCCGCACATCCCAATATTGAAGTGAAGTTCCGTGCCACCTACGAATCCTATGAGGATGGCACCAATACCATTTTGCGCGAAGCGGTCGCGGGTAACCTGCCCGACGTCACCATGCAGGGTCTCAACCGCCAGCAGCCGCTGATTGAGAAAAACATCGCCCAGTCGCTTGAGCCCTTCATCGCGCAGGAAGCTGATTTCGAGAAAGACGGTTATCATCAGGCTATGCTGTCGCTGTCGACCTTCAACGATGAAGTCTATGGCCTGCCGTTCTCGATCTCGCTGCCGGTTGGCTATTACAACATGGACATCCTGCGCGCGGGCGGCATCGAAGAGTTGCCCCAAACATGGGATGACGTGATCGCGGCTTGCGAGACGATGAAGGCCAATGGCATCGACAACCCGATCTTCTGGGGTTGGAACATCACCGGCAATTGGTTTGTGCAGGCGCTCTTGTGGTCTCAGGACAGCGCGATCGTCGAGAACGGCACCGTCACCCTCGACAGCCCGGAAACGCTGGCAGCACTTGAGCAAATGCAGGAAATCTTCACTAAATGCGATATGCAGAACCTTGAATGGAAAGCAGCCCTATCGTCCTTTTCCGCTGGTGATATCGGAATGATGTTCTGGTCTACCTCGGCACTGGGCGCTGTTGAACGGTCGCAAGGTGACTTTGAGTTGGTCACCGGTCCTTTCCCCGGCATGGGCGGCAAGCCGATGGGTCTGCCTGCGGGCGGCAATGCGGCCATGCTGACGTCGACGTCAGATGACCCTGCCGTGCGCGAGGCGGCTTGGACTTTCCTTAAATACATCACCTCCGGTGATGGCGCTGCCGAGGTGGCCAAGACCACCGGCTACATGCCACCGAACAGAGCTGCAAACGAGATCATCCTCGCAGATTTCTATGAGCAAAACCCCAACAAGCAAACCGCAGTTGATCAGCTTCCGTTGCTGCGCGACTGGCTGGCCTATCCCGGTGACAACGGTTTGGCCATCACGCAGGTGATTTACGACTCGATTGAGCGGATTGTCACGGGCGACGCCACCGACATGAAAGAGCTTCAGCAGGAGATGGTCGAAGAAGTCGCCGACCTGCTGCCCAACGGCTAAGCCGCGTGCTGGTCGCCCCCAAGCGGGGCGGCCAGACCCTGCTCAATGCCAGATATTTCTGGATGAAAGACTGTACATGAAACTTGTTCATATCTCTGACCTTCATCTGACCCTGCCGGGCGAACGGATGGGCGGAGTAGACCCCCACCAACGTTTTGCGCAGGCTCTGGCGCATGTGCTTGCACACCACAGTGACGCGACGCGGATCATTATCACCGGCGATCTGACCCATTGGGGGGAGCCTGGCGCGTATGCAGCTCTGCGGGATGTCTTGACGGACCTGCCGTGCCCGGTGCGATTGCTGATCGGCAACCACGACGATCGTGCGGCGTTTCTGTCCGCGTTCCCGGATCATCCGAAAGACGCGCACGGCTTCATCAATTACGCCGAGACGGTAGACACCATCCGCCTGATCTATCTGGATACGACCGCACCGCGTACCCATGCCGGCCATTTTTGCGCTGTCCGCCGCGACTGGCTGGCGGCGGAACTTGAAAGCCACGACCGCACACGCCTGTTCGTGCACCACAACATCATGCCCATCGCCTTGCCCGCGACCGACAAAATCGCGCTTGTTCCCCGGGATCGCACACCGTTGGCCGACCTGCTTGACCAGTATCGCGACCGTATCGACTACGTCCATTTCGGTCATGTACACACCCCGGTTCACGGCACCTATTGCGACATCCCATTTGCGTCTGTCCGGTCAACTGTAAATCAGTCCCTGCCAGACTTTAGTGAAAGGGACCTGTTACAGAGCGCACCAATGGCACCGTCCTATTCCGTGATCCTCGCCGATGCGACAGGCACCTTGATTCACGACATTCCTTTCGCTTGGGATGGTCCCGTATTTACGGCTGGCACCGACTGGGAAGAATGGGCCAAGCCCCTTGTGGTAGAATGAAATTTATCCACCTTACAGACACCCATGTTATCGGCTCAGGCGATCTCTACGGAAAGGACCCGGCCGCGCGTTTGCGTGCCGCAGTCCAGTCGATCAACGCGGAACACGGCGATGCGGCGTTCGTCGTCCTGACTGGTGACATGACCCATTGGGGTGATCCTGCGGCCTATGCCCGGTTCTCACCGGAAATCTGCGATCTTTAGAGGCGAGCAACATCACATTGAACGCAGATACCTATGCGCGCATGGAAGCTTTATCACCAAGGCCTGCCCAAGCGATGGATCGACTTGAGGAAGGCAGCAGTTAGGCTGGTCCGGGCATTTCGCCTTCCCAATGTTCGCCCATGGCGACAATGCACGATGTTCCGTTTGTGTAATTCTGTACGATGATCCAGTCACCGTTTCTTTGGCTGACCCAGATTTCAAGCAGAGTTTCAGGGTCCCGCAGGCCTCTCCCCTGACGCTCTGCACCCAGAGCATTCGTTAGCATATGCGCCATGCGCGTGCTGTCATCACAACTAACATCCGTCATTTGCGCGTCCGCAAGTGCAGGAATCGAGAAGCAGATAGACAAAGTTAGTGCATAACGAAGAACCATATGAGAATCCTAATCGTCTGATTTTCAAAATGTAACAAATTTATGATGCCTTGTGGATAACTGTGGCGCCAGGGCGATATGTGCCAATCATTGCAAAAGCTTGCACTTTACCCCCTTAGATCTGTCATTTTTCTTTTACCTTTATGTAAAGAGACTGACTCAAAACCGTCATCAAACCGTAGTGTCCGCCGTTTACGCCCTCCCCAAACATGGGGGCGATATGCTGAAGATTGATAAGCTGACCAAGCGGTTCGGGGATAAAACAGCTGTAGATGCTGCAAACATCTTGGTGGAAAAACCGTCAATGGTTGGGATCATTGGCCGTTCTGGCGCGGGCAAGTCCACGCTTTTGCGGATGGTGAATTGTCTGAGCGATGTGTCCGAGGGCACGATTACCTTTGAGGGTGAAGAGATTACTGGGCTGCGGGGAGCTGCGCGGCGCAATTGGCAATCGCGGTGCGCCATGATTTTCCAGCAATTCAACCTCGTGCCCCGCATGGATGTCGTATCAAACGTGCTGCACGGCACCCTGAACAAGCGGTCGACCTTTGCGACAATGTTCAATCTTTACCCGCAGTCTGATATTCACCGGGCCATTGAAATCCTTGATCGGCTCGGTATTGCCGAACAGGCCCCAAAACGGGCAGAGGCCCTCTCGGGTGGGCAACAGCAGCGTGTGGCGATTGCGCGCGCCTTGATGCAAGATCCGAAAATCATCCTTGCCGATGAACCTATCGCCAGCCTTGATCCGATGAATGCGCAAGTGGTCATGCAAGCCCTGCGCCGCATTCACGAAGAAGACGGGCGCATGGTCATCGCAAACCTCCATACGCTTGATACCGCGCGGCGCTATTGCGACCGGGTGATCGGGATGCGCGACGGGCGGATCGTTTTTGATGGCACGCCAGAGCAGCTGACCACCGGAGTTGCACGTGACATCTACGGGGCCGGTGCGGATTTTTCCGAAGCCGCCACGTCCACCGAAATCGAAACACTGGACAGGCCAGAGATCCTCGAAGCGACAGTATACGCCTGAGCCAGTTGCAGCCTGCGTACCTTCTGCAGGTCACCTTACTCAACCCGCCCTCAAATAGCTACAAATCAGTAGGGCAACAAACCACGGAGATAACAATGAAAAAGACTCTCGTACTGGCGCTTGCCGCCTCCACAGCCCTCAGCACGGGCGCTCTTGCCCAAGACATCACCGAATTCCGCATCGGGATTCTGGGCGGCGAAAATGCCCAAGACCGGATGAACAGCTACCAGTGTCTGGCGGATTTCACGACCGAAGCGCTCGGCGTTGAAACCAAGCTTTTCGCCCCTGCCGACTATAATGGCGTCATTCAGGGCCTTCTGGGTGGCACCATCGACATGGCATGGCTTGGCGCATCAGCCTACGCAGCAACATTCCTGCAAGATCCGGAGGCTGTTGAGCCTGTTTTGATCAAGGTCAACATTGATGGCTCGGTCGGCTACCATTCGATCGGCTTTGCCCGCATCGATAGTGGCGTCACATCTCTCGATGACATGGAAGGCAAGGTGTTTGGTTTTGGTGATCCAAACTCGACATCTGGCTATCTTATTCCTTCCATCGAGATTCCGCAGTACAAGGACGGCATCACCATGGAATCCGGCGCATACTTCGGTGAAGTCAAATTCACAGGCGGTCATGAGCAGACCATCGTCGCAGTGAACAACGGCGATATCGATGGCGGCGTGACATGGGCCGATGGTCAGGGCAATTGGGAAGACGGCTATAATTCCGGCGCGCTGCGCAAAGCGGTTGATGCAGGTCTCGTCGACATGAACGACATGGTCCAGATCTGGAAATCCAACGTTATCCCCGAGGGCCCTGTCGTGCTGCGCCAAGCACTGCCCGATGATGTCAAAGCCACAATGGTTGCGCTGGTTGATGGCCTTTACGAAGCAGACCCTGAGTGCGCCTACGGCGTCGCTGCGGGCGACACGCTGGGATTCCAGCCCGTCACGCACGCGATGTACGAAAACATCGTGGCAGCCCGTCAGTCTGTCATTGGGAACTAAAACAATTTTTATGACACATCCGGTAGCGCTTTGGCGCTGCCGGTATTTCTTTGTCCGGGGGTCAGGATGGCAGATATTTCACTTCGCGGTACGGTACAAACAGTTGAAAGCATACAATCTGCTTATACCGCGCAGGTACAGCGCCGTAGGCTTTATGGCGGCCTCACTCTCCTGATTTTCATCGTTATGATGGTGTCCGGGTTCAATGTTGCGGATGACCGCAACGCTGGCGGTTTTTGGGATGGACTACATCAGATCGGCGACTACCCAGCAGATGTTTTGTCTGAAGCGTGGGAAAAGCGCGCCGATCTACCCGGCTTGATCGCAAAATATTTTCCGGCATTGCTGGAAACCGTAAACATCGCGGCTGTCTCGACCCTCATCGGGGCTATTGGCGGGTTGTTCCTGTCGCTTCTGGGCACGCGGGGCCTTGCCAAATGGCCAAGACTGATCCCGCTTTTCCGTCGCATCTCGGATATCATGCGCGCCGTGCCCGAGATCGTCATCGCTCTCGTCCTGATTTTTGTGCTCGGTGGTGGGCCCGTTCCCGCAATGATCGCAATTGCCATCCACACGGCTGGTGCACTGGCCAAGATGTTTTCCGAAGTGTCTGAGAACACCGACTTGAAAGCTGTCGAAGGGCTTGCCTCCACGGGTGCCACATGGTCGCAGCGGATGCTTCTGGGTGTGTTGCCTCAGGTCGCCCCCAACTATGTCAGCTACACGCTGCTGCGCTTCGAGATCAACATCCGTGCCTCTGCAATCCTAGGTTTTGTCGGCGCGGGTGGCCTTGGCTATGAGCTGCGAAACGCAATGGCCTGGGGTCCGGGCCGCTTTGATGAAGCTGCCGCGATTTTCATCCTCCTGTTCGGCACGATCGTATTGTTCGATCAAGTCTCAAGCCGCTACCGCAATCGTTTGACTGAGGGACAAGGCCAATGACCGCTATTGATCTGGGTACAACCAAGTTTGAGGCTGAAAAGCTCTTCCAGCGCAAGCGCTTGATTGGCTTTGGCATCCCTTCGGTCATCGCAGTTTATTTCGTCTATATCTTCTTCGCGTTTGACCTGCCTGGCCTTGCCGGACGCGCCAATATGGAAAACGCGGTAACTCTGGCTTCGGACAGTTGGTCTCATAAGGTCCATGTCACTCGGGATAATCGATCGGGAGAGATCACTTATGCCGTCGAAGGGGAGCGCAAGGGCCGCTACCCCGACGGCCAGCGCCCTGATTGGGTCAGCGGCGACGATATCGTTGTTGTTGATCTGGGAGACAGGCATGTCGTCCGCTATCTGCCAGACAGCCGGACCGAGATTGAAATTCCAGGCTTCCAAATGATTGCGGCACAGGCCGAGGGGCGCACCGTCACGACCAACCTGCCTAATGATCTGCCCGATTGGATTTCCGCCTCGGACCGCCGCGTGGGCATCACCACGCCCGAAGGCCGCATTACCTTGACGGGCGCGCGGACAGAGGTTTTCAATTATTTTCCCGGATGGGAGCTATTCTGGTTTACGCTCGACAGCCCCTACTACGGACAGTCCTTGGCCACGATCCTGTTTGGGGACCAGATCGACCCTGAGCGCGGCAATTTCACTGGCGCGATATCCGACTGGTGGAACAACGCCATGTGGCGGCATAAGGACGTGGCTTGGGCCATTGGCGAGACAATCCTGATGGCCTTCCTCGGCACCATGGGGGCGGCGATCATCGCCCTGCCGCTGGGCTTTCTCGCAGCAAAACGGTTCTCGCCGTTCATGCTCGTGCGCGCTACCACCCGCCGTCTGTTTGATTTCGTACGCGGTGTCGATGCGCTGATCTGGACGGTAGTGCTCGCCCGTGCCTTTGGCCCTGGCCCGCTTACTGGCACATTGGCAATCCTGATCACGGATACCGGCACTTTCGGCAAGATCTTCTCAGAGGCATTGGAAAACGTGGATCAAAAGCAAATTGAGGGCGTCGCCTCGACCGGAGCCAAGCCGCTGCAACGCTACCGCTTTGGCGTCATACCGCAGATTGTGCCGGTGCTTCTGGCCCAAATCCTTTACTTCCTTGAATCCAACACCCGCTCTGCCACCATCATCGGCGCGATCACGGGCGGTGGCATCGGCCTTATGCTGACCCAAGCAATCCAGACCCAGAAAGACTGGGAGGAAGTCGCTTATTATATCGTCCTGATCATCGCCATGGTGATGTTCATGGACTGGTTCTCAGGCTGGCTGCGCGCCAAGCTGATCGGGCGTAAGGACTGATGGCGCGCATCTTGATCACCGGAAGCAACCATCCAATTGATATTGCCATCAATAATGCAGGTAGTATTGGACCGGACAGCCCCACAACCGATATGGATTGGACTGCAATGGCCTATACATTTGCGGCCAATGTCGCGGGTGCTCTGGCCGTCAGCACGGCCTGTCTGGATCATTTGCGCCGTAGCAGCAGGCCCCGTACCCTAACTGTCTCAAGTCAGATATCATATATGGGCTATGCCAAATCGGATCGCATTGCCTACCGCGCCTCCAAGGCTGCGGTAAATAAGGTTGTGCAAGGATTGGCCACAGATCCCTCTAGAGATGGCATTGCAGCCGTGCGTGTCGATCCTTGTTGGGTTCGGACAGATATGGGGCGCACAGAGGCCGAGCTTGACCCAAAAGAAGTCGCCACAGGAATTATCAGTCTGGCAGAGCGCGTCACGCTTGAACTCACAGGCAAGCTCTTTCGCTGGACTGGCGAGGAGCGTGCGTTTTGACTGAGACCAGATTAAAACCGGATGTCCCTTTTCTTCATCCCGATTGCGAGATCACAGATGCGACATTCGGAAAATACGTGGAAATCGGACGGGGCAGCCGCTTGGCGCATTCCAATATGGATGACTATTCATACTGCGACCGATTTGCTGACATTGCCAATACTTGTGTGGGCAAGTTCTCGAACATTGCAGCCTTTGTGCGGATCGGGGCCACGGACCACCCGATGGAAAGAGCGAGCCTGCATCACTTTCAGTATCGCTCGGCCGACTATTTTGAAGATACGGAGCATGATGACGCTTGGTTTGCCCACAGGCGCAGCCGTCGCACGGTGATTGGTCATGATACATGGCTTGGTCACGGTGCACAGGTCCGGCCCGAAGTGACCATCGGCCATGGAGCCGTTATCGCTGGCGGCGCAATTGTGACAAAAGACGTGCCCCCTTACATGATCGTGGCAGGTATTCCGGCTACCCCACTGCGTTTCCGTTTTGAACCAAAGATTGCTGACAGGCTTATGGCGCTGGCATGGTGGGATTGGCCACACGACCGCTTGCGCGGCGCTCTTGATGATTTTCGCAACCTCGGCGCCGAGGAATTTCTAGAGCGCTACGAGGGCACGATCTGACTCCAGATGTCACAAAGTCGTAGTGGTACGCCGTTAAAATACGGTAGCGCGATTACCAAGGCCAAAATAGATGTATAGACGCGACCATTCTCAGGTTTCCTATTCCAGCTCCGCACAATCACGATCGGGTCAAGCAGTGATCAAGTTGATCGAGAACGCAACCGGGCGGCTTCATTTGGTCCAACGGGCGCGAGACTATGATGTCGAAATTGCGCAGGGTCGAAGTTTCTGGGACGTCATGGTCAGCCGCTATGGATTGAGCCTTGATGTGGTTTCGGGGTCTATCTCGGACATTCCTGCGGACGGTCCCTTGGTTGTCGTTGCTAATCACCCCTTCGGTATCCTTGACGGGCTTATCATGGGATACCTGCTGTCCACGCGTCGGGGTGATTTCCGCATTCTGGCAAACAGCGTTTTTCAGGGCGCGCCCGATCTCAATCGGGTTGTTCTGCCCGTAAGCTTTGACAACAGTAAAGATGCGATGATGCTGAACTTGGATACGCGCGCCAAGGCTTTGGATTTTCTCAAGGCTAGCGGCGCGATTGGCGTCTTTCCCGGTGGAACCGTTTCGACAGCGGCAACTCCTTTTCAGCGGCCATTTGATCCCGGCTGGCGCCGCTTTACGGCGCGTATGATTACCAAATCAAATGCGACCGTGGTTCCGGTTTTCTTTGACGGTCAGAACTCGCGATTGTTTCAGTTAGCCAGCCATATCCACTATAATCTGCGCGTGGCGCTCTTGTTAAAAGAATTTCGTCGCCGGGCCGACAAACCTGTAAAGATCGCAATCGGCACGCCGATCTCGCCTGCAACGATTGCCGCACTCTCCGATGATGCACAGGGCATGATGGACTTTCTCAGAAACGAGACATACGGGCTTTCACCAAAGAAGATTGCCCATTCGACCTACGGGTTCGAGTTTGAAGAACGATACAAGGCCTGAAGGGCCGCAACCCCATCATTTCAAACCATTATCCGACTTCAGGAAACCCACCGTGATCGCCGACACGGCAACCATCCCTGCCGCAGTTCCCAACATCAGCGCCAGACCACCTGCCTGATACGTCAGGCCCGACAGCAAGGTTCCGGCCAACCGCCCGCCCGCATTGGCCATGTAGTAAAAGCCCACATCCATCGTGACCCTTTCTGCCTTCGTAAAGGACAGGATCAGGTAGGAATGTAGTGATGAGTTCACAGCGAAGACCGCACCGAAGATCAGCAAGCCGGCGACAAGCGTGAGGGTGAGCCACATGTGCGCCTCTGTCGCGGTGACTGCCGCGAGTGTCAGCATCACCGGAACGGCAGCGAGGCCCCAGCCCCAGGTCCGCGCCGCGCCAATCAGGTCCGCCTCGGACCGCTGGCTTGCCCGCAGGATGCGTGGCGCGTTGGCCTGAACAAGACCATAGAGAATGACCCAAACGGCCATGAATGTCCCGATCATGAAGAATGCGGCGCGGTTGCCTTCGGTTGTGCCATCCGACAGCACAGCGTAAAAATAGATAGGAATGCCTACAACGAACCAGACGTCCCGCGCCCCGAACAAGAACACCCGTGCCGCGCTAAGCCAGTTCACGTTAGCCGACTTGGAAAACACCTCTGAGAATTTCGTACCCTTGCGTCCCTTCGGTAGCCCCGGCGGCATAGCAATCAAAACGGCTAGCAGAATTGCGGCAAGGATCGCAGCCATGCCCAAAACCGCCAAGACAAATCCAAGTGTCGCCAGCAAAACAGCACCCAGCAGAAACCCCGCGCCCTTCACCATATTCTTGGACCCCGTCAACAGAGCCACCCAGCGAAAGAGCGCTCCATCCTGTGACGGCGCCAGCAATTTGACGGCTGATTTGGATGACATCTTGGCGAGGTCCTTGGCCACGCCGCTTGCAGCCTGCACCAGCATGACAAAGACCACCGACGCGCCGACCGCCCAGGACGGATCAAGCTGGGCCAGCGCCAGCAGCGCCAGCACCTGCAACCCAAGCCCTGCATAAAGTGTCGATGCCAGGCCAAACCGGGCGGCAATCCATCCTGCGCACAGGTTGGTGACGACGCCCGCAATCTCGTAGAGCACAAACAGATAGGCCAGTTGGACTGGCGAAAATCCCAGTGTATGGAAGTGCAAAAGCACCAGCATGCGCAAGGCACCATCGGTCAGCATGAAAGCCCAGTAGGCGGCGGTGACCGCGATATAGGCTGACAGCCCCTCGGGCCGCGCGGAGGTGTCCGTCACAGACTGCCCCCGACCATCAAGGCCACATCCACCAACCGGTGCGCATACCCCATCTCGTTGTCATACCACGCGTAGACCTTCACCTGAGTGCCATTGATCACCATGGTTGAAGGCGCATCAACAATGCTCGAGCGTTCGTCATTGGTGTAGTCGGTAGAGACAAGCGGGCGCTCTTCATAGCCAAGAATGTCCTTAAGCGGCCCTTCGGAGGCAGCCTTAAAAAGCGCATTGACCTCTTCTGCGGTGGTCTCCCGCTCGACCTCGAACACGCAATCGGTCAGCGACGCATTGAGCAGTGGCACGCGGACCGCGTGACCGTTCAGGCGACCTGTCAGCTCAGGATAGATAAGCGTGATGGCGGTCGCGCTGCCAGTGGTCGTCGGGATGAGGGAATTCAGGGCAGAGCGCGCACGGCGCAGGTCTTTCGCCGGACGGTCCACAATGGTCTGTGTGTTGGTAACGTTATGGATCGTGGTGATGGAGCCATGTTTGATCCGCAAGGTTTCGTGGATCACCTTGACCACGGGCGCCAGACAATTGGTGGTGCAACTGGCCGCGGTCACGATGTGGTGCCGGTCCGGTTCATAGATGTCGTGGTTGACACCATAAACGATATTGGCGCCCCCCCCGTCCTTGACTGGGGCAGATACAATCACCTTCTTCACGCCTGCCTCGAAATAGGGGGAGATCTTCGCCTCGGTCTTGAAGGCCCCGGTGCAGTCGATCACCACATCAACGCCGTCCAGCGGCAGGTCCGCGATGTCGCGGGCGCCGATAAACGGAAGGCGCGTGCCATTAATGGAAACGCTGTCGTCGTCATGTGCAAAATCGGCCTTCCAACGGCCATGGACCGTGTCGAACTCCAACAGATGCGCGTGCATCCGCGGATCGCCCACGGCATCGTTGATCCATGCGATCTTCACCCCCTGCTCCAGCAAAGGTTTCAGGGCAAGTTTCCCAATGCGGCCAAGGCCGTTGAGAGCATAAACAGTCATATCTTTGATCCTTTGTCAGTAGATTGGCCGATCTCGTCGACAGCTTTGTGCAAGGACAACCGGTCCAAAGAGACAAGGGGCAAAGCCGTAAAAGCGGTCATGCGATTGCGCAGCGCGCCATAGGTCTGGTGAAAGGCGAGACTCTTTTCTGCGTCAGAGCCCTCAACCTTCACCGGGTCCGGCAGCCCCCAATGCGCGCTTACGGGTTGATTGTGCCACGAGGGGCATTCTTCATTGGCCGCCTGATTGCAGACAGTAAAGACGAAATCGAATTCTGGGGCGTCCGCCCCTTGGAACTCGGAGATGTTCTTGGAACGAAGGGCAGAGACATCATGCCCTTTCTGTTCCAGCACCTCGACCGCAAAGGGATTCAGTTCCGAGCGCGACTTGGTGCCTGCCGAATAGACAACGAAGCGGTCACCGGCGAGGTCGCGCAGGATGGACTCAGCAAAGATGGACCGAGCAGAATTGCCGGTGCAGATGAACAAGACGTTGTATTTTCGGTCGGCCATTGGACTGTCCCCATTGATGATGGAATAGGCATTTGGAGTGCAAATCTCTGGCCTGCCTCTGCAACAATCGTGCAAGAGGTAATCAACAGTCTCGCGAGTGGCATCCATGTCGATTGAATAGCGCAAGGACGTGCCAATACGCTCTTGGCTGATCAAACCGGCGTGCATCAGCGCGTTCACATAGGTCGACAGCGTATTTGGCTTTAGCCCAAGCGCTTGCGCCAGCTCTGTCGCCGGGACGCGATCAGGATAGCGTCGCATCAGCAGTTGGAACAGCGCCAGCCGTTGGGGATGGCCAAGTGTCGAAAGGCGGTTGGGAATCAGTATTTCCATAATTCACGAATATATGAACAATGGGCGCCTTGGAAGTGAAGATTTTGTAACCCGCCACACCGGCGACGATAGCTTTAAGACGGATCAGACGCTCAACGAGCATCGGCCAGCTAGCTCTGTTACGGGTGTTGTGCTGATGAGCAAGCCTTACGTTTCAAGCGTCAACGTTACCCGATCGCCTGCAAACCAGGTACGACCGTACTCTACGGGCAGCCCGCCCTCGCAATGATTTACACTCGAAGATCTCAGCAGCGGATCACCTTCGGCAACATGCAAGAGCAGCGCGTGGGTTGCCGTGGCGCGGACTGCCGTCAGGCGGGTTGAGGCACGCGTATAGTCGTCGATGCCCGCAACACTCAAAGCTTGTGTGACGCTGTTTGTTTCATTCAACGCAGCGGTGATCCCTACAAGGCGCGCCAGTGGAAACAGGCTTTCAAATACGGCAATCGGCTGGCCATCGGCCAATGAAAGCCCGTGATAGACACAAACCGGATCGCCCGCCTTGATCTGCAACGCCTGAGCCTCACCAATTGTCGCAGCGCGCTCGTCCAACGCGAGCATGCGCTTTTCGGGTCTGCGGCCTGCGGCGATCAGATTTTCATGGAAACGCACCCGATTGCCAATCGGATAGTCAGTCGGCGTGGCCGCGACAAAGGTCCCTGCGCCGCGGCGGGTGCGTACCAACCCTTCCTCAACCAATACAGAAATCCCATGGCGCACCGTGTGGCGGTTCACGCCAAAGCGGTCTGCCAGTGCTGCCTCGGTCGGCAGCTTGTCCCCCGGCGCATAGCGCTCTTCGGCTAAGTCATTGCGCAAAGCATTCGCGATGGCCTTCCAGATCGGGGTTTTGTCAGAACCGTCACGCAAGTTTCACAAAACTCTTCTGTTATGAGGGCATCAATATGATAAGATATGTATAGTTGTATAGGAAAGAGACAAGTTGTCGAGATGAAAGACACTGTGAACGAAAATAATTCCCGCAAGGCGTGGATGGGTTTGCTGGCTAAAGCGCCCGAAGGCCGTGTGGCGGCACTGCTGGATGCTGAGATATCACGCCCCGCTTTCACGTGGCTGCGCACACCAGAGATTGGCAGCACGATGGTCCGCGCGCGCGCAGGCGCCACTGGTGCCCCCTTCAATCTGGGCGAGATGACCATAACCCGCTGCGCTTTGACGTTAGAAACTGGCGAAGTCGGTCATGCCTATATTCAAGGGCGCCGAAAGGCCGATGCTGAGGTCGCCGCCCTCGTTGATGCGCTTATGCAAACCTCACTGTCGAGCAGGCTGCGCGAGATGGTCCTTGAGCCTCTGGAGGCCGAGATGATCACCGCAAAAGCCACCCGCGCGGCTAAGGCCGCCGCGACGAAGGTTGATTTCTTTACCATGACCCGAGGAGAAGACTGATGGAGGCAAACACCCTGTCCGGCGGCTTTGCCGATCCAGCCACCCAGTCAGCCCACGCCTTTCGCAGTGTGATGGAGGCCATGGCGCGTCCGGGCACCATTCAGGATATCGAAGGGGCAACGCCCCCTGCACCGCTGTCACCCGCGATGGGTGCAGTACTGCTGACGCTTTGCGATACGGAAACACCAATCTATCTGGCTGGCGATATGGATTGCGAAGCGGCGCGGGCGTGGCTGGCCTTTCACACAGGCGCTCCTTTTGTTGGCCCCGCGCGTTGTATGTTTGCGGTTGGCGAGTGGGACTCGCTCGCGCCGCTCACGGTCTACCCGATCGGCACATCTGAATACCCGGATCGCTCAGCAACGCTCATAGTGGACTGTTCAGAACTTGACGCCTCAGGTGCTACATTGATGGGTCCAGGTATCAAGGATCAAGCAACGCTTTCCTTGCCAGAAGTTGACGCGTTCCAAGAGAACCGGAAGCTATTCCCGCTGGGGCTCGACTTCATCCTGACCAGCGGCTCACGCCTCGCGGCATTGCCTCGCTCAACCGAAGTCTCGCACTCAAGTAGCGAAGCGATAGCGCAAGTAGGAGCATCCTGACATGTATGTAGCCGTTAAGGGCGGAGAGCGGGCAATCGAGAATGCCCACGCTTGGCTCGCCGAAGAGCGTCGGGGTGACACGGATGTTGTCGAACTCAGCGTCGCGCAGATTCGCGAGCAACTGAGCCTTGCCGTAAATCGCGTCATGGCAGAAGGCTCGCTTTATGATCCAGACCTTGCGGCACTTGCGATCAAGCAGGCGCGTGGCGATCTGATTGAGGCAATCTTTCTCATTCGGGCCTACCGGACAACGCTGCCTCGCTTTGGCGCGTCCAAGCCTGTCGATACCGGCATTATGGCCTGCGATCGCCGTATCTCCGCGACTTTCAAGGACTTGCCCGGCGGGCAGGTCCTAGGCCCAACATTTGACTACACGCACCGTTTGCTTGATTTCAAACTGGCCGCTGATGGCGAGGTGCCCAAGGCTCCATCTCGTGACGCCGAGACGGGCAATGTCCCGCATGTCACCGAATTCCTGAACCGCGAAGGGCTGATCGAAGAAGCTCCCCATGACGATACGCCGCCCCCCGACCTGACCCGCGAACCACTGGAAATGCCCAGCCCCCGTGCCCTGCGCCTGCAAGCGCTGACCCGCGCAGATGAAGGTTTTACCCTTGGTCTCGCCTATTCGACGCAGCGTGGCTACGGGCGCAACCATGCCTTTGTGGGCGAGCTACGCATCGGGTCCGTGCCAGTGGAAATGGATATTCCCGAGCTGGGTTTTTCCGTTGAGATCGGCGAGGTAACCCTGACTGAATGCGAAACCGTCAATCAGTTCACTGGCTCAAAAACTGAGCCACCGCAATTTACACGCGGCTACGGTCTGGTCTTTGGCCAAACCGAGCGCAAGGCCATCTCAATGGCGTTGGTTGACCGCGCGCTGCGCTGGGAAGAATTGGGCGAGGATAACGTTGGTGCACCCGCACAGGACGCAGAATTCGTTCTTTATCATGCCGATAATATTCAGGCGACAGGGTTTCTTGAGCACATCAAACTGCCCCATTACGTCGATTTCCAGTCCGAATTGGAACTGGTGCGCAAACTGCGCTGCGAAGCCTTGACCAATCAGGTGCAGGAGGCTGCGGAATGACTGTCGATACGGTGATTTTCGATATTGGCGGCGTGCTCGTGGACTGGCAGCCGCATCTTGCTTGGGTCGATGAGCTGGGCATCGAAGGCACGCGAGCGTTTATGGACCGTGTGGGCTTTGACAAGATCAACTTTGCTTGCGACGGGGGGGCGACTTTTGCCCAAGCAGCAAGCCTGATCAAGGACCCAGAGGATAGCACGCGCGTGGCGCAATACGTCACGCAGCATACCAGCACGGTTTCCAATAAATTAAGTGAAACATGGGACATTCTCTATGCGCTCAAAAACAAAGGCGTCGCACTCCATGCCATTACCAATTGGTCAGCCGAGACGTGGCCCAAGGGTTTGAAAATACACCCTGAATTGGGAACGGTCTTTGGAACAACGGTGGTGTCCGGTCAGCTTGGCATTCTGAAGCCCAGCACGGAAATATACAAAACCTTGTGCGAGCGGGCGCAGGTGCGCCCTGATCAATGCGTCTTCGTTGATGACGGGCTTCACAATTGCCTTGGCGCAAGGGCTGTCGGCATGGATGCCATCCATTTTACAGGCGCGCGTGACTTGCGCGGCAATCTTGAAAAACGGGGGCTGCTATGACTGATCAGGCCTATAATTTTGCCTATCTTGACGAACAAACTAAGCGCATGATCCGCCGTGCAATCCTCAAGGGGCTTGCCATTCCCGGCTATCAGGTGCCCTTCGCCTCTCGCGAGATGCCAATGCCCTATGGCTGGGGCACAGGCGGCGTACAGGTGTCGGCGGCGGTATTGACACCTGACGACACATTCAAGGTTATCGACCAAGGCGCCGATGACACCACAAACGCGGTTTCAATACGGACTTTCTTTCAACGCACAGCCGGAGTTGCGACGACCACGTCTACCAATGACGCCACTGTAATTCAGACCCGGCACCGCATCCCGGAAGGTGCCCTGAGCGAAGGACAGATTCTTGTCTATCAGGTGCCAATCCCCGAACCGCTGCGGTTTCTCGAACCCCGTGAAAGCGAGACACGCAAGATGCACAGCCTTGAAGAATATGGCCTGATGCATGTGAAACTTTACGAGGATATCAGCCGCCACGGTCATATCGCGACCTCTTACGCCTATCCGGTCAAAGTTGAAGGGCGCTATGTGATGGACCCATCCCCTATCCCCAAATTCGACAACCCCAAACTGAACGACATGGCCGCAATCCAACTTTTTGGCGCGGGGCGCGAGCAACGTATTTATGCGCTGCCGCCCTATACCCAAGTGGTCAGTCTCGACTTCGAGGATCACCCTTTCGAGGCGTCAAAGGCCGATCACTGCTGCGCGATGTGCGGTGCAACAGACAGCTATTTGGATGAGTTGATCATTGATGACGCAGGTGGGCGGATGTTTGTCTGCTCTGACACCGATTATTGCGAAGCGCGGCAGGCAATGGGCCATAAAGGAAAGGACGCAGCATGACACCTTTGCTTTCCGTTCAGGGCATCACCAAGAGATATGGCGCGCATATTGGTTGCGCCGATGTGTCATTCGACCTGTATCCCGGTGAGGTTATGGGGATAGTCGGCGAAAGCGGGTCAGGCAAATCCACTCTGCTGAACTGTATGGCAGGCCATCTGGCACCGGATGCGGGACAGGTTGTGTTCGACACCCGCACCGACGGCCTACGCGATACAATTGCGATGTCTGAACCCGAACGCAGGATGCTCGGTCGCACTGATTGGGCTTTTGTACACCAACACGCCCGCGACGGTCTGCGCATGGGTGTCAGTGCCGGTGGCAATGTAGGCGAGCGATTGATGGCTGTGGGCGAGCGCCACTACGGCGACATCCGCGACAAGGCCACTGACTGGCTGGGTCGTGTCGAGATCGATGCGTCCCGCGTCGATGACCGACCCACAACATTCTCAGGCGGGATGCAGCAACGCTTGCAAATCGCCCGCAACCTCGTCACCGGCCCACGACTGGTGTTCATGGATGAACCCACAGGTGGTCTCGATGTGTCGGTTCAGGCACGACTGCTGGATCTGCTGCGCGGTCTGGTGCGTGACATGGGGCTATCGGCGATCATCGTGACCCATGATCTGGCTGTGGTTCGCCTGCTGGCGGACCGCCTGATGGTCATGAAATCAGGCCGCGTGGTCGAGGCGGGCCTGACAGATCAGGTGCTGGACGATCCCCAGCACGCTTACAGTCAACTCCTTGTCAGTTCCGTTTTACAGGTATGAGCCATGATTGAACTAAAAGACGTCTCCAAAACCTTCACCCTGCACAATCAGGGAAGTGCCGTGATCGAGGTGATCAGCAAAGTGTCCTTCGCGGTTGCACCGGGCGAATGCGTGGCGCTCACCGGGGCCTCTGGTGCTGGTAAATCCACGCTGATGCGGATGATCTACGGCAATTACCTGACGCAAGCAGGCGAAATTCGCATTGGTGGTTTGGATATCGTGCGGTCTGAGCCGCGCGACATCATAAAATTGCGCCGTGATGTGCTAGGCTATGTTAGCCAATTCCTGCGTGTGGTGCCGCGCGTGCCAACGCTCGATGTGGTTGCAGAGCCTCTGCGCGCTTTGGGAGTACCGGCAGACGACGCGCAGGACCGAGCATCGGCGCTTCTGAAGCAGTTAAACATCCCCGAGAGGCTGTGGTCCTTATCCCCAACAACCTTCTCGGGCGGCGAGCAACAGCGCGTCAACATCGCCCGTGGTTTTGCACATAGCTACCCTGCGATGTTGCTTGATGAACCTACCGCGAGCCTCGACGCTGCGAACCGCGAGGTGGTGCTCTCTTTGATCGAAGATGCGAAAATGCGCGGCGCGGCTATCATCGGTATTTTTCATGATGAGGCGGCCCGAACCCGCGTCTGTGATCGCGAAATTGATGTCGGCCGCTTTACCCCCGGTATGGCCGCATGACGCCTGTCTCAAAGTCCGAGGGGCGTCTCATCGCGGTTGTCGGCCCATCGGGTGTTGGCAAGGACAGCGTGATGGTGGGCCTTCAGAGCGTCATGCCAAGTGTGCATCTTGTCCGCCGTGTCATCACACGTGCGCCCGAATTGAGCGGCGAGGATTACGATGCGGTTTCAGAATCGCAATTTGATGCCTTGGTTGAAGAGGGGGCTTTTGCTGTTCACTGGCGCGCGCATGGGCTGCATTATGGCATTCCGATCACCGTCAAATACCAACTCGGTAAGGATACCGATTGCCTTGTCAATTTCTCCCGCAAGGCTCTGACCCAAGCAGCCGGGATTTTCCCACGCCTAGTCGTTCTCAACATCACCGCGAAACCGGAAACGCTTGCGCACCGTCTCGCCGCGCGGGCGCGTGAGACGGAAGAAGAGATCAGCAAACGCCTTGCCCAGGCTGACAAGCCATTGCCGTCTGGGCTCAAGGTGATCAACCTCGCAAACGATGGTCCGCTGTCCCAGACCATCGCCCGGGGGGCGGTATTGCTTCAGCCGGTGAGTTTATAGCGATGGAGTACCTCAAACCTGCCATCTTCCCGCTCACCGCACAAAGCGATCTGATCCAGCACAAAAGGGCTGGGCAGGTCCGGCATATGACGCCGCAGAGCAGCCGACCATACGGCAATTTCACCCTGCGGCAGACGCGCCGTCAGTGTCATGTGGAACCGAAATTCTTCCATCACATATGGATATCCCCATTGCGCGAGCAGCGCCTCCTGCGGCGGGCTCAGACCGACTTTGCGGCGGCGCGCGAGCTCTGCTTCGAGAGCGGGGGCGCGAAACCGATCAAGCGCGCGCACACAGGCGCCAGCAACCCGGCGCACAGCTTGCATATCGTTTTGCGGAGTCAGCGCCAGAAAACCGCCCAAAGTCGTCAATTCCAATCCCTCACATATGGCGGGAGCGAGTTTGACAGCAAGGTCAGATACGGCAGCTTTCAAAGCCTGCACGTCTTGCCCTTCAGCCAGACGAAATGGCGGTTTCAAAGTCGCATGGAACCCGTATTTGCGCGGTGTCATCGTGATGTCATCCAAACCCGGCATATCCGGCTGAGGCGCCTCACGGCCATGCAACACATCCCAACCGAGCCACGACGCACCGAAATCGGCCCAGGCCCCTACCGGCGGCACATAGTAAATTGCAAATCGAGAGTATGACATGAATTCCCCTTTTCCCACGTCCTCTTTGACAAAGGCTTGTGACAACGATGTGTCAAGCGACCTATGTCTCGCAAATGCGCAGCTTATGTTGGAAGATCAGGTACTCACTGGTGCGGTGACAATCGAACAAGGCGTCATTTGTGACATTACTGAAGGGGATCACGTCCCAACCGGTGCCTTGGATTGTGCCGGAGATCTCGTTATTCCCGGTCTTGTTGAGTTGCACACAGACAATGTCGAGCGCCATATCGAACCGCGCCCAGAGGTGGACTGGCCACATTTACCTGCCCTGATCGCGCACGATGCAGAACTGGCGTCCACTGGCATTACGACGGTGTTTGACGCCATGCGGGTAGGGTCCGTCCATAATAGTGGCAAGGACCGCTGCGTCGAATATGCCCGAACGCTGGCCGATGAACTCTTGGCAGCCCGCGCGCAAGGGTATTTAAAAATCAGTCATTTTCTTCATCTCAGAGCCGAAATCTGTTCAGAGACGCTGCTTGAAGAATTGGCGGCCTTTGGACCGTCAGACAGAATAGGTATTGTCAGCCTGATGGATCACACCCCTGGTCAGCGCCAGTTCCGTGATCTGACCGCGTTGAAAACCTATGTCACCAAGAAACGCGGTATGAACGATGCGGCGTTTGCCGAACATGTTGAGACCCTGTTGCGCCTACAAAAACGCTTCGGGGCAAAGCACGAAGTAGGTGCTGTGAAAGAGGCCCGCCGCCTCGGTGCAGTTCTGGCAAGCCATGATGATACCACAGCCGATCATGTCGCGACCTCCTCTGATAATGGCATCGGCTTTGCCGAATTCCCCACAACGGTTGAGGCCGCAGCTGCCTGTCGCATCCACGGCATTGCCGTGATGATGGGCGCACCCAACCTGATCCGCGGCGGCTCCCACTCCGGCAATGTCGCGGCAGAAGATCTCGCAAAAGCCGATCTTCTTGACATTGTCTCATCAGACTACGTGCCCTCGGCGCTGCTTTTGTCGGCGTTCCGCCTTGCAGATATCTGGAATGATCTGCCCCGCGCCATTGCCACAGTGACCAGCAACCCCGCAAAGGCCGTGCGGTTGCATGATCGTGGTGCTTTGAAAACAGGTTTACGCGGTGATGTTTTGCGTGTGCGCAAAATCGACCAAATACCTCTACTCCGCGGCGTCTGGAGCCAAGGTAACAAAGTTGGTTAAAGCGTTTCGCGAAAAACCTGAATCACAGTTTTCCGTGAAACACTTTAGGGCTTTTTGAGTGTCGGCCGCATACGTCACAAAGGTTTCATGAAACTTTAGCGCCATTGATACGCACCCCCATCATTCATCCAGATGAATAAACTTGGAGGGTGCTATGAAACTGAAATCTCTTTTGTTGGGTATAAGCCTTGCGGCTGTGTCTGCGTTTGCAGCGACAGCAGAAACCTGGAAGCTTGCTGTCACAGATGTTGAAGGTATGGAGCGCCTGCAACTGGAATGGGGTCCGTTCAAGGAGGCGCTCGAAGCGGCCACCGGCGACACATTCGAATTCTATGCAGTAAATTCGCGCACGGCTGCAGCTGAGGCGCTGCGCGGTGAGGCCGTGGATTTCGTGGTCTCTGGGCCCGCAGAATATGTGGTTATCAACAAGATCACCAACGCCACGCCATTGATCGGCCTTGGTCGCCCAGATTATTACTGTGCCCTTATTGTGCGTGCTGACAGCGGCATCAACGTGCCAGCTGATCTGGTCGGCAAGTCGGTCGCCTTTGGCGATATCGGTTCGACCTCAAACATGCTTTGCCCCATGCAGGTACTTGCTGATCACGGTATCGATCCGGTCAATGACATTGAGAGAACCCACACCTCACGAAACATCGCCTTTGAGGCGTTGAACAACGGCGATATTGACGCACTCGGCATGAATGCAGGTACTTTCATCGGCGTCCGCAATGGCCAAACGGAGCTGCCTTACGGTTTTTATAAAGTGATTGCGCGCTCGGGCGACTTGCCCAATGACATGATCATGGCGGGTGCACATGTGCCAACCGAGGCTGCCGAAGCCATGCGCGACGCAATCCTTGGGAGCAAGGCGCAGGTCATCGCAGGCATTACGGCCCACGAAGAAAACGACAAATATGTCGGCATGGACCTCGTTGCGATTGAAGACAGCGCTTATGACTACGTCCGTTCGATGTACTCGAATGCGGGATACCCTCAGTTCGACAATTTCATCGGTGACTGATCTTTTGCTGAAATGTCAGGCGGCGCCGGATGTGCTGACTGAGCAAGCCGGGGCGGCCTTCGCCCCGGTTTCGCCTGTTGAAATCGAAGCCCGCGCCATTTCCAAAACCTTTGGGGCAACGCCGATCTTTTCTGACGTGAGTTTCCGCCTCGCCCGCGGAGAGGCAACAGCACTTGTTGGTGCCAACGGCACCGGGAAATCGACCATGCTGCGCTGTCTGATGGGGTTGATCTCAACCTCAGGTGGCAGCGTGCATTTGCTGGGACAGCAGACAAATGAAGTAGCCGGGCGAGAAATGCGCAACATTCGCGCACAGGTAGGGCTGGTCTCTCAGAAGCACAATCTGGTGCCCCGATTGTCTGTGCTTTCGAATGTATTGCACGGCCTTCTAGGCAAGCATCCCGGCATACGCCATTGGAGCCATTCGCTAGCCCCCCAGCCCTCTCGGAAAACTGCCATGCAGGCGTTGGAACGCGTTGGCCTTGCTGATTTCGCGCACCGGCGCGCGGATCGGCTGTCTGGCGGGCAATCGCAACGCGTGGCCATTGCCCGCGCCATCGTCGGCGCGCCCAAGGTTCTCTTTGCGGATGAGCCTTGCGCGTCACTTGATCCAAGTGCAGGCGAAGACGTGATGGAGCTGTTTTTCCGGCTTGTCCGCGACGAGAACGTCACGGTCGTCTTTACCTCACACAACATTGAACATGCATTGAAATACGGCGACCGCGTGCTTGGCCTTGCGCAGGGGCGCATTCAGCTTGATGCGACAACAGCCTCACTGAGTTCCTCCGATCTGAGAGGTCTTTATGACTGATACCGCGCCCTCCCGGAATGAACGGACCCGATTTGAACTGGCGCGGTTTGAGCGACCCTCTGCCATTAGTTTTCTGGGCTATGCGCTCGGACTTGTCATTATCTTCTGGTGCCTCGCCGGTGCCGGATTCTCGCTTGAAAAAGTAGCCAGTTCCCCGCCCCGCTTTGCCGATTTCGCCGCGCGGGCCTTCCCGCCGAA
This sequence comes from Roseovarius carneus, assembly GCF_020141465.1. Taxonomy (NCBI): domain Bacteria; kingdom Pseudomonadati; phylum Pseudomonadota; class Alphaproteobacteria; order Rhodobacterales; family Roseobacteraceae; genus Roseovarius; species Roseovarius carneus. The sequence goes on from NZ_JAHSPD010000002.1 coordinate 26,059, forward strand.
CCTTGACCCACAAGTGCTTTCGCGGCTGGGCTGGAAAATGGTCGAGACACTGCAAATCGCTGTTGCTGGTGCCGTGATCGGGGTAATCATATCTGTTCCTGTCGCCCTCTTGGCCGCAAAGGGGCTGATCGCCGGCCCATGGGTCAATCAAATTGTCCGGACCGGGCTAAGTTTCATCCGTGCTGTGCCGGACATCGCCTGGGCACTGGTTTTCGTTGTGGCCGTAGGACTTGGTCCCTTTGCGGGCATGCTGGCCATCGTGATTGACACAATCGGTTTTTGCGGACGCTTTTTCGCCGACGACATGGAAGCAACCGACAAAGGCCCCGCCGAAAGCCTAACAGCCACTGGTGCGCGGAAACTCGATGTTGTGGCCTGTGCCACGATCCCCGGCAGCCTGCCTGCTTTCATTTCCACCTCTCTCTTTGCTTTGGAGAAAGCCGTCCGGTCGTCGACTATCCTTGGTCTTGTTGGTGCGGGTGGGATCGGGATCGAGCTTAAAGTTGGTTTTGACCTTTTCGATTACCCCACAGCGATGACCGTGATCTTGATGATCGCAGTTGTTGTGATCGGGATCGAGCTCGTCAGCGGCTGGGCCCGCGCCCGAATTATTGGAGAGCAGCGTTGAAACCGGAAACAGCAGACCAGCATTGGAATGCCCAATCGAGAGCCGTCGAAGCAAATAGCAAGCGGCCAGCGCCCGGCAAGGAATTGCAAGAATGGGCCGCTGGTCCGGCACAATGCGCACGCATCCTTGATCTTGGGGCGGGCGTGGGGCGTCACGCGCTTTGGCTGACAGCCCAAGGCTTTGAAGGTCGGAAGCTTGAGGAGCGTGAACACGAAACGCCGGGGATTTTCCACAGGCATCTGACAACGGAACAACTTTGAATGATTACCTTTGAAGGCGCACAGGTTTACCTGCCCGGCGAGATCACCCAAACGAATGTTTCCATCAGCAATGGCAAGATTGTCGAATTAGGGGGCCCTGCGCAAGGCGAGGTGATCGACGCACGTGGATTAATATTGGCGCCTGCCCTGATCGACGTACATGGCGATGCGTTCGAACGCCAGCTGATGCCCCGTGTAGGAGTTTTCTTCCCAACCGAAACGGCGCTCATCGACACTGACCGCCAACTTGCAACCAACGGGATCGCCACCGCTTATCACGCCATCACGCTGGGATGGGAGCCGGGGTTGCGCGATGTGGCACGCGGCCGCGAACTCATGCAAGCCATGCGCGATCTGGCCGCGCGGCTGACCGTGGAAAACCGCGTGCAGCTTCGGTGGGAGACCTTCGCATTCGAGGCTTTGGACGTGATCGAATGGGCGCTTGCGGGGCCGCTATTGCCTTCCGTAGCCTTCAATGACCACACGTCTATGACCATGCGGGCCTATGACGTGCCAATCCAGGATCGCGCTTTTGAGCTGTCGCCTGATTTTTCAATAGCGTCGCTATACGACGCGCGGATGAAAAAGCGCACTGCCTCCAAAGCCCATCGCGCAGGGCTGAGCGAGGAAGACTATATCGCACTCCTAGGCCAGATCTGGGATCGGCGCACCGAGGTGCCGGGTGCTATTGCAAAGGTTGCCCGGATGGCGCGGGATGCCGGTGCGCCGATGCTCAGCCATGATGATACACGTGCCGAAACCCGTGCCTATTTCCGCACTCTCGGGGCGGGGGTTGCCGAATTTCCCATGGTGATGGAAGCGGCAAAAGCAGCCCGTGCGGGCGGTGATCCGATCATCTTTGGTGCGCCCAATGCCGCCCGTGGAGGGAGCCATATCGGTTCGCTTGGTGCGGGTGATATGGTGGAGGCCGGTCTGTGCGATGCGCTCGCTTCGGATTATTTCTACCCCGCCATGCTTGCCGCAATTGCCAAACTTGACGCGGAGCGCCGCGCGGATCGGCTTGTGCTTTGGTCGCTCGTCTCATCTGGCCCCGCAAGGGCAATGGGTTTGCCCGACCGGGGCGACATCACTGTTGGCAAGCGCGCGGACCTTGTTTTGGTGGATTGGCCCGACGGCTCCGTCCCAGCCATTCAGGGAACATGGGTTGCGGGCCGTTGCGCCTATCGTGGTATGCCCGCTGGATGAACCTGCCAAGACTGAACCGCGATTATTTGCCTGCCATTGGACTGGGGATAACCCAGATCATGGGCTACGGCACCCTGATGTACGCCTATGCCGTGCTCCTGCCAGAAATGGTCAAGGATCTTGGACTGACCCTGTCAGAGGTTTTCGGCATTCTGTCGCTGGGCCTTTTGTTTGGCGGCCTGGTCTCACCCATTGCCGGAAAACTGGTGGACCGTTTCGGCGGACGGTGGGTGATGACGCTGGGCTCTGTCGTGGCCAGCCTTGCGTTGATGGCGATGAGCCAAATTGAAGGGCGGATCGGGTTGTTTGTACTGATCCTGATGGCCGAAGGCGCGGGTATGTTCGTGCTGTATAATGTGGCCTTTGCCAGTGTGGCGCGACTGGATCTAGGCGTTCTGCCGCAACGCTCGATTTCGGTCATCACACTGTTTGGCGGGGTTGCCTCGACTATTTTCTGGCCGCTGACTCTTGCGCTGTTTAACCGGTACGGCTGGGAAACAACATGGGTGATCCTCGGCTTCAGTGCCTTACTGATCTGCACACCGATCCACTTCTTTGTCTTGCGCGGGCCTGAACGCGCCGCTGATGCACCCAAGCCTGAAAATTCGCCAGACTGGCCCGAACTGACCGGGCGCCTGCGCAAACAGGCAATGCTGTGGATGGTCTTTTCTTTCATTTTTTCTGGCTACCTGATGGGCGCTATTATGACACTTTGGGTGACCAATGTTCAGGACCTAGGACATACAGCGGCAATGGCAGCCTTCGCCGGTGCCGTCATCGGCCCGTTCAAAACGGTGGGCCGGTTTTTTGAGATGTTGGTCAGTCGCAGCATGTACCCGTTAGTGACCTATGCGCTTAGCCTTGGCCTGATGTTTTCTGGCTTTGTCGTCCTGTTGATTTTCGGATTTACGTTCACTGGACTTCTGCTTGCGGCGGCACTTTACGGAATGGGCGACGGGATCAAAACTATTGCGCGCGGGACACTGCCTTTGGCGCTATTTGGTGCCAAAGGTTACGGCGCACGACTTGGGTGGATCTCCTTTGTACAAATGGGGATCAACGCCTCCGCCCCTTTTGCTTTTGCATGGACCACGCAAACCTACGGCGGCTGGTGGTCTTTTGCTGTAATGGCCCTGTGTCTTTGCTGTGCGATTGCTACCTACATGTTTATTCCCGACCCAAGGACCCACAGACATGACCCCGCTCAAAATAGGCGCCTGCCTGAAAACATCTGAGAGTGCCGACCACCGCGATTGGCTGTTTGATGCCGCCCGCGATATCGAACTACAGGATTTCATGTCCCATGCTGCGCTGACCACCGGATTCGACGATCGCATTGCCGCCGCCAAGACGGCCCTTGATGGGCATACTGGACGCCTTGGCATTCATGGGCCTTTTGAAGGTCTGGATATCGATAACAAAGACGCGGAACTGCGCCCGATCATTACTGCACGGTACCTGAAAGCGCTGGAGGCTGGAGACCGGATCGGCGCACGCCAGATGGTGCTGCATTCGCCATACACAGCTTGGTATCAGCACAACATTTTCAACTTTCCGGGCTATGCCGAAAGCAAGCTTGGCCGCATCCATTAAATTCTAGACCCTGTCGTGCGCGCAGCCGAAGAAATGGGCATTAAGCTGGTCATTGAGAATATTCAGGATGTACGCCCAGAAACACGTCGCGCGATGGTGGATAGCTTTGGCTCAGAAGCAAGAGAGAGTCCGGTTTTCAGTGTAATTATTTTTAGGTCCATGCTTGCTGAGAGGAGCAGGGACGATGACGATTTCCAAAGAACTTCTGGACGAACTTTTGAAAGGCTGCGAGCGACCTGAAGATCTGCTTGGCGATGGCGGGCTGATGAAAGAGCTCAAGATTAGGCTGATGGAGCGCATGCTGGGTGCGGAACTGACGGTGCCTCTGGGCTATGAGGATGGCAAGGAAGCACCGCCGGGCCAGCCCCACCGGCGCAACGGCACTGCCAGCAAGCGCTTGAAGGGTTAGGACGGCGAGGTGCCGATTTCGGTTCCCCCGTGATTGGGACGGCAGTTTTGAGCCCGAACCGATCAAGAAGGGCCAAACCCGGATCGACGGTATGGATGACAAGATTATTGCGCTCTACGCCGCCAGTCTGACGGTGCGCGATATCAGCGCGCACCTTGAGGACGTCTACGGCCCACAGGTCTTGCCCCCTCTGATCCGCCGCGTGGCCGACGCCTTTGTGGACGGCCCCAAAGGCTTCCCAGAGGCGCTCACAGCGGCCTTTGCGCAAGCAACAGTGCAGACTTGCATTGTTCATCTTGTCCGCCATTCGCTGAACTTCTGCGCCTGGAAAGATCGCAAGGTCGTGACCACTGATCGGCGCCGGATTTACAGCGCAGCTAGCGCCGAACAGGCTGCCGTTGAACTCGATGCTTTCGAGGAAAAATGGGCCGGCAAATACGCCTTGATTGCCCCGGCCTGGCGGCGGGCGTGGCAGGCGGTGATCCCGTTCTTCGCCTTCGATCCGGCAATTCGCAAGATCATCTACACGACGAATGCCATTGAAAGCCTGAACCGGGCGATCCGAAAATCGATCAAGACGCGTGGCTCGTTCCCGACCGAGGACGCTGCGACAAAGCTGATCTATCAAGCCATCCGCACCTTTGAGAAAGGCGGCAGAAATGTCCGAGAATGATTTGTAGCCCGAAATCAATGCGCTATCATGTTCGACCAGCGCTTCAATGCGTGACCGTATCTGAAACCCGCATGGGCCAAGCCGGATACACAGAGTTCATGAAACTCCCGGCGGATCGCGTCAGGGGCCACAACCTCAAATTGCCTGTCCAGCGTGTTGTCCGCGACGACAGTAGGCTTGCCGCCGTAGTGACCTGGGCGGCGTTTGTCGCCAATCTGTGCGACGATGCCTGCAAGGCTGGCCAAACGTGCGACACGGTTCTCTGAGCAGGTCTCGCCCGCATCGCGCAAGTCATCAGTCAGTTCGCGATATCCATAGACCTTGCCGCTGTCGGCCCAAGCCTGATGGATCAGCTCTGTTTGCCGTGCATCTTCAAGCGCACGCAGGCTTAATGGTTCCCTAAGCCATGCGTAGAAGCCGCTGGAATGAACCATCACCACGCGGCACATGGACCGCACAGAAAACTCCGCGCGATGAGCCCCCCCTCTCATGCATGTCAACATGCACTGCCGGGCAGTGAATGAACGCATACTTCACTGAGACTCGCGCGCCCAGTACGCGGTCGCCTTTTTTAAGATTGTCCGCTCCTCGGTCACGCGGGCCAACTCACGCTTCAGCCGCTTGATCTCAGCAGCCTGTTCAGCACCCTCTGATCTGACACGTGGTGACTTCGCAAACTGCGCTTTCCACGTGTACAGCGACTTGGTGCTAATCCTCAAACGCTCAGCCACTTCGCTGACCGCGTATCCGCGCTCAACAACCTGCGCCACAGCGTCCTACTTGAACTCGTCCGCAAACCGTATTCCCTAGTTCATATCCGTCTCTCCTTGGTTCCAAAATTACCAAGCAAAGCGTCTACAAATCTAGGGGCACCTCAATGCTCGTTGAAATAGCTCTTGCGAACAAGGTGGCACAGACCATCTGGGCGGTTCTGGCCGAGGAACAAGATTATCGCGATCCAGCGAAGACCGTAGCCGCCTGAGAGATTTGGACCCAAGCCGCTGATCACTATACTGGCCCATGGCTTCTGAAAATGCCGCACAATGAGGCCTGACAGAAGACCGCAATCGATCATTCCTCAAATCAGTCAAAACTTCTTTCATCGAAGGCGCAACCACAGAATCCCAAACTCTGAATTGTTAAATCTTCGCTGCATGCGCGCGCATCACGATTGATGTTATAGCTGCTAAGGCTCCGGCGTCACGACGCCGCGTGAAGATCAGCTGTTCGTAGCATTTGCCACACAGAAACGGCGGTCAAAGATCAGGTTGTGGGCATAGAAGAATGAACGCAACAACGACGACCATTAGATCGGGTGAACACTTCCGGGTCGTGCTGTATGAGCACTTGAAATCGGATAAATGCAAAAAGGGCGGCTTGAGTAAGCCGCCCTTTCTCATTTTAGTCGGAACCGCGCACCGGAATGGGCGCGTCTGGATTGGGCTTGAAGACTTTTTGCGTCAACCATGCAGCGGCCACAACTGCGATACCGATCACGTCAGTTGTGAGGCCCCCTTCAATCATGAACAGCGCAGCGACACCGACGGCCAGGCGGACGAACCAAGCCGAGCGCTGCCCCCAGAACCAACCTTGGACACCAGCCGATAGGAGGTACACACCAAACACTGCCGTGACACCTGCGCGACCGACTTCGTACCATGTGCCATCCATCAACAAGGCGGAGTTGTAGAAGAACATGAACGGGACGATGAAAGCTGCGATCCCGATCTTGAAGCTTGCGACACTGGTGGACATCGGGTTCGCGCCCGAGATGCCCGCCGCCGCATAGCTGGCAAGGGCCACTGGGGGTGTGATGGCCGAAACAACCGCAAAGTAGAACACAAAGAAATGTGCCGTGAGCTGCGGAATACCGAGTTGGACCAGACCCGGTGCGACGACGGACGCCGCTACCGCATAGGCCGCTGTTGTGGGCATCCCCATGCCCAGCAGGATCGCAATACACATCGCAAAGAACAGAGCCAAAAGCTGGCTCACCCCTGCAAGATCAAGCAAAACGGAAGAAAAGCGCGCGCCAACACCGGTGAGCGAGATCACACCCACGATGATACCGGCACAAGCGCACACGGCGATGATCTGGATCGACATGACACCGGCAAGTTCGAAGGCTTTCCAGATCTGACACGGGCCCATGCCGGACACAGCCGCCTCTGGCAGGCTGTTGGGAAACAGCCGGACCATGATGATTGGCATCCAACTGATCACCGCTGCGGCAACCGTCGCGAGCGTACCCGCCCTGATCACGGAATACCCCATGAACAACGCCACAATCAGAATGAAGATCGGCAAGAACAAATAGGCCTGACGCACCAGTTTGGCGAATTTTGGCAACTCGTCTTCGCGCATGCCGCGCATGCCCAATTTGGCAGCCTCAAAGTCGACCATGAAGTAGACCGAGACGAAGTAAAGCACCGCAGGGATGATCGCCGCAATGGCGATTTCCTGGTAGGGGATGCCTGTGATCTCGGCCATGATGAAGGCACCCGCGCCCATGATCGGCGGCATGATCTGCCCGCCTGTGGAGGCGGCGGCTTCAATAGCGCCCGCAGTTTTTGGTTTGTAGCCGACCTTTTTCATCAGTGGAATGGTCAGCGAGCCTGTGGCAACCACGTTGCCCGCAGAGGTGCCATTGATCATCCCCATTAAACCGGAGGCAAAGATGGCCACTTTCGCCGGGCCACCGCGTGCACGACCCGCAGCCGCAAAGGCAAAGTTGATGAAATAGTCGCCCACTTTTGACGCCTGAAGGAATGCGGCAAAGATGATGAACAAAATGATATAGGTCGAGGACACCGCCGTTGTGGGCCCGAGGATACCTGCATCGGTGTAGACAAAGCCAAAAAAGCGTTTCCAGTCATAGGGGTTTTGCACCGCCAGAATACCGGGCAGCAAATGGGCGGTAAACGTATAGACCAGAAACACGCCCGTGATGATCACAAGGGCAAGTCCCGCAACGCGGCGGGTAAGCTCAAGGATCAGGGCCGAACCAGCCGTCGCAGCAAAGGCCACACCGATAGGCACAAAGGGTGTGCCCACCGAATTACGCGCAGCGGTGCCATAGATTGCGATCAAATAGGCCGCGACGGCGAAGGCACAGATCGCCAGCAGAATATCAGAGGCGCGAAACCGGTCGCGGGGTGCTTTTTCAAGCCAGCCCAGAACGATACCACCAAAGGTGGCTACCAAAAGGGGAAGCCCGAAGTACCAGACTTCCTTGTTGTAGATCGGCGTGCCTGCGAAGGCCGGCCATGTTGTCAGACCGCTCATTTCAGGCAAATCACCGCCTGCGATCATGAAAGCAAACCAGAAGCTGACGCCGAGCGCCAGAATGGCAGGCAGCATCAAGGCGTATGCGATCTTGTCCCATAGGCCAGATTTGGCGTTGTCGTCTTTGTCCGAAAACAGCATCGCATTATACATCAAAAAGCCCAAAGAGAGGGCGCCTGCGATGTGGAAAATGCGAAAATTCCACGTCTCCATTGGAAACTGCGGCAGAAGTGGAATGGTGACGCCAGTGTAGGACGAGATGGACACCCCGTTGAGGGCTGCCATGTGAAAAAGCGCATAAAGCGCGCCGAAACCTGCAACCGCCTGAAGCCGCCAGCCTGCGTATAGGCGCCGGTTACCTTCGATAGGCTCTTCGTCGACACCCTCTGCAATCAACCCGACATCTTCGGCCTGTGTTGGCTCGCGAACCATGAGATCCTCCCCCGCAAAGAGACCTTGCACATCCTGCAACTGTCCTTTGTAGATTTTCTGAAATGCGCAGTCTTCGGGGGCCACGGTAGCCCGAACGCGAAGAATGACAAAGTGGAAGCGGCGCGCCTTGAAAGAGACGCACCGCCAGTGTTTGGTTTAGTTACCGTGGATCATGTCGGCGGGGATTTCCGCACCGGCGTTTTCAGTAAACCATGCTGCCGCACCGGGGTGCCATTTCATGACAGTGTTCTTGTCCCAGTTTTCGGGCAACGTCGATCCAGCCGCACGGTGAATGTTCACCATACGCTCGTTGTCGGACATAACCACGTCCACAACAGCCTTCACAAAGCTTTCGGGCAGATCACAGTTGGCAATCGCGAAGTTCCACATGGAAACGGACCGCGCAGGTGCGTCCAGCGTGGTGTAGGCGTCAGCCGAAATATCGAACTGCGACACCGGGAAGGCGGCCATGATCTGGGCCTGCTCGTCTTCCGTAAACTCGATGATGTTCACTTCTGTTTGCACTTCGAGCTGGCTGACCGCAGGCACCGGAACACCGGCAGCGAACGCGATCACGTCCAGCAGACCATCCTGAAGCTGGCTGCCAAGGTCAGACCAACCGCCATTGCGACGGTCAAACTCGACGCCCAGTTCTTCCATCATGCGTGGGAAGTAGGTGTCAGATGTGGACCCCGCAGGGCCAAAGCCGATGCGTGCGCCTGCCGGAATGTCAGCAATGCTGGTGATGCCCGAGGATGACAGCGCAGTTACGGAGAACGGCGTCTGATACATCGGGAACATCGCGCAAGCGCCGGTCATCTGAAGGCCGGGTGCGATAGGGTTTGTGCCCGCCAGAGATTCTGCGGCTGGACCCATTGTGGTCATGCCGAACTGTGCTTCGCCCGTGTGAACCAGCGCCATGTTCTGCATTGGGCCACCAGTGACTTCGCCACCGCCGGACAATCCCAGCTCTTCTGCGACCAAGTTCGCCCAGCCCGCGCCATACGCGAAGTAGGTGCCACCCTGTGATGCGGTGCCCACAGTAAAGCTCTCGGGCCAGCCAGTCCGGTCTGTGTCTGCGAACGCGCTGCCAGCAATGGCCGTGGCGACCGCAAACGTAATTCCTGTTAGTTTTGTCATTTTAGTTCCTCCCATAAAGTATGTCGTCTGAGCAATCCTGCTATGCGCTTAGCAAGAGGCTGAATATGAATTAGGCGACGTGCCAACCGCGCCAACCGCTTTAACGCAAACATTTTCATTTTAGTTTGGATTTCAGGTCCGAATGGGTCACGAGCGGGACATTGGGTGATTTTATTGGGTCGTTGACTGCACAACTTGGAATTTCACCATAATTTAGGCATCCGGACTTGTGAAGCTGTCTCGCGCCAAATCATAGCGCACCATCTTTTCATAAAGCGCTTTTCGAGAGATTCCCAAAGCCTCATATGTGTCTTTGAGGCGCCCTTCGTGCGCGGTCAGACTTGCCGCGATCAAGGCACGTTCGTGATCTGCCATCCGGTGTGCCAAAGACTGCGATGCGTCAGCCCCGGTATCTTGATCCTCCGGCAACCCCAAAACAAAGCGCTCGGCTGCATTGCGCAGCTCGCGCGCGTTACCGGGCCAGTCACGTGCTGCAACCGCGTCCAACGTCGCGCCCGGCACATGAGGGACAGGAAGGTCATAGCGGTCGGCAATTTGCCCGACAAAGGTCAAAAACAGGATAGGCACGTCTTCACGCCGCGCAGCCAGTGTTGGCATCTGCAAGGTCACGACATTCAGCCGGTAGAGAAGGTCCTCACGGAACGTCCCCTTTGCGACTGCGTCTTGCAGATTGGTTTTTGACGCCGCAACAAAGCGCACGTCCAACGCAATAGGATCATGGGACCCCAGAGGGTTTATGAGCCGGTTTTCCACCGCATGCAGCAGCTTGCCTTGCATTGCCATTGGCAGGCTGTCGATTTCGTCCAAAAACAACGTGCCACGCTGTGCATGTTCAAATCGGCCGATCCTCGACCTCACGGCTGCGGCATGCGCCCCTGCTTGGTGCCCGAATAGCTCGCTTTCTATGCCATCCACAGGCAATGCGGCGCAGTTGATGGCAATAAAGGGCTTGTCTGCCCGCGCGCTGCCGCTGTGAAGCGCTTGTGCGGCGAGGCCCTTGCCCGTGCCGGTTTCGCCAACGATCAATACGTTGGCATCTGTCGCGGCGATGTCGCTGATTTGCCTGCGCATCCGGTCCATGGCACCACTAAAGCCGCGAAGGCTGACTTGTGCTGTGAGCGGTGATTGAACCTGCGATCGCAGACGGCGGTTCTCCATAGTCAGACGGCGCATTGCGATCGCTCGGTGCACTGCATCGACCAATCGTTCAGGCGCGTAGGGCTTTTCAATGAAATCATAGGCACCGTCACGCATCATCGAGACAGCCAGATCGACATCGCCGTGTCCGGTGACCAAAATAACGGGGATTTGCGGATCTTTTTGCAAAACGGCGTGCAGCAATGCTACGCCCCCCATGCCGGGCATCCGAAGGTCCGTGACAATCACACCTTCGAAATCAGTATCAATCTGGTCCAATGCGGCTTCGGCGCGCTCAAAACACGCACAGTCGATACCCGCCAAATCCAGCGTTTGCTGCCCCGCGATGCGCAGCGGGCCTTCATCGTCAATAAAAAACACGGTGGCGGCTTCGGTCATTCTGCCGCCTTTTGCGCGCAAGGGGCTTCAGATTGCATCAGCGAAACCGAAAAGACGGCGCCGCCCTCTGGGTGATTTTGACCGCTCAGGCTCCCGCCGAAATCGCGCACGATATTGTAGGAAATCGACAGGCCAAGCCCCATCCCGTGACCGGGCTCTTTGGTGGTGTAGAACGGATCAAAAAGCTGTGCGATGTTTTCTTGGGTCATTCCGGTTCCCCGGTCGCGCACATCGACACAAACCTTACCTTGTTGTCTTTCCAATGCAATGTCGATCAGCGGATCGGGGGTTTTGATCATGGCATCCACAGCATTGCTCAGTAAGTTCATAAATACCTGCTGGAGCCGGACCTGACCACCCTGAACCCAGATTTCTTCATCCGGCGGGATCCAGTTCACGTGGCATCCCGCAGCCCGCAGTTTTGGCTCCACAATCGCCAACGCACTCTCAATCGCCTGATTGAGCAGAATGGGCTGTGTTCGCTCACCGGGGCGGCGTGCGAAATTGCGCAGATGGGTCGAGATGGCGACAAGCCGATCGACCATGTCGTCGATCATTCCGACATTCTGGCGCACTTTTTCATGTTCACCTCTATCGAGATAAGCGGCTGCATTGCGCGCAAAGGACTTCACTGCCGTCAGGGGCTGGTTGAATTCATGACTAAGAGCCGCCGACATTTGCCCGAGTGCGGCCAGTTTGCCCGCCTGCACCAGTTCAGTCTGGGTCTGGCGCAACCGGATCTCGGCGCTGCGGCGTTCCTCGACCTCTTGCATGATGTTGCGATTGGCCTCATTCAACTCGGCTGTGCGTTGGGTGACCCGCTGCTCCAGTTCCTCTTTGATCAAAAGGGCCGCGGCGATACGTTCTTGGAGTTGCACGCGGCGCTGGATCACAACAATGACGATCAGACCCGCCAGCAACAACAGCAAAGCCGCTGTCGCGACGGTCCCCATTGCCCTGTTCCAGGCAGGCCCCGTGGGTGTGAACAACCAAACCTCCCATTGGGCCTCAGGGATGGCTTGGGTTTGCACAATGAAATCTTCAGGTTGGCCCGTCGCGTCGGTGATCGCCATACGCTTGAGGCTACTATCAAAGAGTGTTTGGGTATTTTCAAGTAATACGAGCTGATCCATAGGGTACTTGCGGGTCGCCTCGATCGCCGCGCGCGATGGGGCCGTGAGCGGCTCGAAGGTCCGGAAGTGCCAGCGGGGGCGGTTGGACATAAAAACAACCCCGACATCATCTGTGACCACGACGACATTATCGCCCACGCTCCATGCTTCCTCAAACGCATCTACCGTGAATTTAACAGCCAGAACACCGACGATGTCAGAGCCGTCGCGCACCGCCTCGGCAAAGAAATACCCGCGCTCGCCCGAGGTTGTGCCAAGCGCGAAAAACCGCCCCTGCTTTCCGCTCAAGGCGAGGGTGAAATAGGGGCGGTATTCGAAATTCTGCCCAACGAAAGAAAGCTCCTTCCAATGGTTGCTGGCCGCGATGGTCAGACCTGTCCGGTCGATCAGAAAGATGTCGGACAGTCCCACCATTTCCGCAGTCCGGTGAAGATCAGTGTTGACCCGCTCGATGAGCGCTGGGTCCGATGGCGTCTGCAACGCGCGGATCACCTCGGGGCGCTCGGAGATGAGTTTTGGCAAAGCCTCGAACCTGCGCAAAGACCCGTTCAAACCCTCAACAGCCAACGTCAGGGTGGAGGCTTCTTTTTGTGCCAGCTGCCCCAGATACACGCGCTCCAATGCAGGAAAGAAAAGCGCCGAAGCAGCAATCAGGAAGCCGAAAACCCCCGCCAGTATAAGCGCGACTAAACCCGCTTTTTGTTCAATGCGCCCGCGTTTTATGACCTGAAAAGACATGGCATAGTGATGGAAGTAAAAGTCACATCTGACAACCCTATCAAAGGGGTGGGGTTATCTTTCTTGTCCATCACGCAGATCGGCAACCAGATAATTCTGTGCTACCCAAAGTGTTCACGGTCAGGGCTAGATTTTCCGCATATTGATCACGCAGACGAGCTGGATGCGTCTGGTGATTTCATGAGCGCCGCCGGGACCTTGTTCCAGATTGCGCCATGCGGTTGTTCTTCGCTGTAGTCTCTACCGCTGCCCGGCAGGCGATGCATGCATCGCTGAGAGAGGCCAAGCCCCCAACTTTTCGGACGTGTCTGCAAGGCCGTGAACCAGTGCGCGTTCAAGCACTTGGCCCGGAACCGGCCATTGAAGGCTTCAATATATGCATTGTAAATGGGTTTTCCAGGCCGTGAAAAGTCGAGCGTGACGTTCCGCTAGCACGTCCAAAAATCCATGTCGCAAGAGATAAATTCGCTGCCGTTATCGACCCTAATCGTTTTGGGATAACCCACCTGACGGCAGACACGATCTAGCGTCGTGACCACATTCTCGTCTTTATAGCTGAACATGGCATCAAGGACGGGCACGTACCGTGAGAAGGTGCAACGACCGTCAGTAGCCGGATCTTACGTCCTGTCGCCAACTGGTCATACACAAAATTCATCGCCCAGACATCATTCGGTCTCACGGCATCTTTACGGTCTTCGCGCAGCTTTGCCTTCACTCGCCGCTTGGGCGTCTTGTTGCGCAGTTACGTACCCAACTCCTTGTTAATCCTATAAGTCTTCTTTGCATTGATATCCCAACCCACAAGACGACCAAGGCAATCGACTGGATACTCTACAAATAACGGCACTTGGTGGAGTGTTTCTTCAATCAGATCAAGCAGTTCAGAAAGATCCCGCTTCGATGTGAAATGTCAGCCTCATCCTTCAAGTCATTCGTAGCAATCGCATGCGCTATGGCCTGGCTCCCTTAAATGCAGAGACCACCTAGGGCGTGCCGCGTTTAATTGGGTTAAAGTATGCGTCGGACCGGGCGAAGCAGCGTTTGCGAAGCATAACGCGTTCGTCCTGTCCGATGAATTCAATTGAACGGAACACGCTCTAAAGGCTTAATGCACGTTCGATCAGCCGTCTAACACCGCCACCCCAAAGCCTTCACGCCCAAAGGCATTGCCATTATACAGCATATAAACCTTATCTTTCAGGCGAAACACATGCGGATAGCACCGCATATCGCTATCCCACGCGCCGGGCTGCGAAGGGGCCGGAGCCAAGCTGTCATCGCGCGTCCATGTCGTGAGATCATCGGACCAAGCCGCCCCCAGGCGATATCCACGGCTGCTATCCGTGCGAAAGCCAAACGCCTCGCGGTAGCAAAAGAACATATGATAGCGGCCCTCAATCTGGATCACCGTTGGCAGGGCCTGACATTCATCGGGGTTTAATGTGTCCGCAATGATAGCGCGCCCATCGCGCTGCCATGCAATCCCATCAGGTGAGGTTGCATAGGCAATTTTATAGACCCGGTCTGGGGGGCTTTCTGCGTCGAACTTTTGCCATTTGGTGCCAAAAATATACCACATGTGATAGGTGCCGTCGAACTTTTGTACAAAGGCGTCACCGACCAAAAGCGGCTCGTGCAAGCTGGGCGCAAGCAACGGGCCGCCTGCACCGTGACGCTGAAAGGTTTCGCCATTGTCATGGCTGATCACCAAACCAATCGCCGCATCTGCCGAGACCGAGACCTTACGGTTCCAGCCCGTGGTGTACCCAAGAACCCGGTCCCCATCGCGCAGCACATTGATCGGAAAAACTCCGTGTTCGTCAAAACACCCAAGATCGCCCAAAGGCAGAACAGTATGCTGTGCAACCCCTAAAAGCGTCTGCATATCATGGGCGAAATCCGCATAGGCGATGTGGCTGAGAAACTTTCCCGTATTGTCGCGTTCCCGCGTGGAAAAGAACACCCGCACCCGGTCTTCCATCACCAAGGTCTGTGGCGATTGGGCAAAGGTTTCACAGTTGTTTGACAACGCGTGTTCAGTAGGGTCAAATAGTTTACCCATGGCAGTCCACTTCATGCCTGCCCCCACGCGTCATCGTTTTCCAAAACCGCAAGACCAAAGCCCTCGCGGCCCATACCATTGCCCTGAAACAGCATATACGTTGCCCCATCCAGGTCAAACACATGAGGATAGTTGATCATTTCACTGTCCCATCCAGTCTGGGACAGTCTGATATCGACCATATCGTCATTCCGGTCCCAAGTGATCATATCATCTGATACGGCGTAACCGATGCGGTAGCCGCCGCTGCGCTCTTTGTAATTATGCAGGCCGCGATAGGAGAAAAACATGTGATAACGTCCATTGCGGTATATCACATCGGGGCAAGCCTGACATTCATCGAGACCCAGTTTATCGGGGATCAGTGATTTACCAAGCTTGTCCCAAACGATCCCATCCGCGGAGGTCGCCGTGCGGATTTTGTAAATCGGCTCTGTGCGGCCATCATCCATTTTACGCCACTCACGCCCTGCGACATACCACAGATGCCAGACATCTGCGAATTTGCGGATGCGGGGGCTGCCCAAAAGAAACGGTTCATCGGGAGAAAACGGCAGTACCGGGCCTTTACCAAGGCGGGTGAAAGTCTCCCCTTGGTCGGTACTGATCGCAAGGCCCACGGCGGCGTTGAATGGCACCGACTCGCACCGCGTCCAGCCCGCGTAGTATGCTCGGATATCGCCCCCATCGCGGATAACGGACACAGGGTATGTGCCAAACTCATCAAAGGTGCCGAAGGCGCCCAGCTCCAACACGGGCTGTTCACACACGCGCAGCCGTTTTGTCAGATCCCGACGATCCAGATCAAGATAAGAGATATAGCTGAGATATTGCCCATCCGGTCCAGGCGCAGGTCTGGAACAGAAGTAAACGCGCACGAAGTCATCGAAAATCACCGTTGCAGGGGATTGCGCAAACTCATGCATCCAGCTTTCGGTTGTCAGATCTTTGGGGTCAAAGACCTTACCCATTTTACGCCAAATGAATCGCGGTGTGGTCTGGTGTGTATCAGTCATCGCTAAGCCGCCGCAAATTCCGTGCCCCTGTTTGCAAGCCACCGTAGTAATAGTCGCTAAACCCAGCGGCATCCATCAGATCAAAAACCTTTTGCATATCGTATTCCACACGGTGAAGGGTGAAATCACCATTCTCATAAATGGCAAAGGCCGCACGTGGATCGCCGTCACGCGGCTGACCTACGGACCCGGGGTTACAGTGTATTTTATCACCAAAGTGGTTCAGAGACTGCAGATGGGTGTGCCCTGACACGAAGACACGCCCTTGGACGCGCTCAAAATATGTGGGGGTGATATCGATGTATTCATCGATAGGATCACTCCAACCACCATGCACAAGACGAATTTCACCAATATCGCGCTGCACAGGAAAACTACGCAACCACTCCATGTGGCTCGGCTCAAAAATTTTACGTTGATAGACCATGCAGTCATTGACAGATTGAGACCGTATGCAAAACCCGCCTCCTGCCAGATACCAATCGTGGTTGCCCATCACGCAAGGGATCTGCCTTTCGCGCAACATCGAACAACACTCGTTGATCTGGGTGTAATAGCCGACCACATCACCGGCACAGTAAATATTATCAACGCCCAAGCGGTCAATTTCCGCCAAAACGGAAGTCAGCGCCTCATAGTTGCCGTGAATGTCAGAGATGAATGCTGTCTTCATAAAATACATGCTCGTCTATGTAGCGCACGGCCCGCCCAGACCGGATCAAAGGTTGAGTTGGGATCTGCCCGTCTAAGAAGAACCCAAGGGCCATGGCGCTTTCGTTATACCCAAAGGCTGTGCGGATGGAGGTGGCTGAGGAAATGCGCGGGTTGATCTCAAGCAATTTGGGACCACCTGCCCCAACCCGGAATTGAAAGTTGGTCGGCCCAACCGGGCGAAACAACTGGCACAACGCCTGCATCGATGCCTCAAAAGGGGTGATGTCGATGACCTCTGCCTTATCGGTGAACCCGTCGCGCGACAGTTTGCGGCGCAGGCCCATTGCGGCAAAATATCCGCCCTTTGCATCGCAAAACGCAGAGATAGTGAATTCTTCCTCATCGGTGCCCACAAGCGGCTGCACCATAAGATGCACGCCAATCTGTGCTTTGTGCGGGGCAAAGGCCTCACGGGTGCTCGCACGAACGATCCCTTTTGAGCCGAATCCTTTGCGTGGCTTTAACAACAAAGGCATCCCAAATTTTTGGGACAATATGTCAAAGTCATCCTCTAAGGCGCTGTCGATAGCACAGGCAATCCCTGCGGCTTTAAGATGCTGGAAGAATGCCCATTTGTCTTCGCAAAGCGCGGTCAGATCGGGGTGATTCAAAAGGGGCATGGAGCCTGCGGCACGAATATCCGTGGCATGCTGCGTCCAGTGATACATGTCCGCCTCGATTCCAGGCATCAGCATATTGATCTGATGCTTCTTGAGAGTGGTCATCAACCACTCCAGATATCCGGGGTCATCGGTGCGTGGGGCTTGTTCAAACACATCGCAAAAGGCCGGTGCGACGGAATCGTCATAAATAGATGTACCAACCAAGAAACACTCAGGCCGCGCCTGCCGCAAAGCCCGCAAAATACCATATCCAACGATCCCGCTGGCCCCAGAGACCAGAACCCGCGTCATTGCCCCGACACTTCCGCCAACAACCCACAGCTTAGTTCGGGATAGTGCACCCCGATCTGACACAGCGCATCAATATAGGCCGGCTCCAAGTTCAACGCGATCATCTGCTGGGTCATGAAGGGTTTTAGATAAATTCCCTCCATGCGATCCACTTTGTAGCCCGCAGCGTTGATGTGCGCCGTAAAAGTGTCGACGGTATAATACCGCTGATGTCCCAAAAGGTGATCATGCTCGGACAGATATGTAATGTCATCCAGCGCCCCTGCGGCATGTCCAAGACGACGGTTCAATACTTCGGCGTTGGGGACGGCCAAAAACATCTTACCCCCCGGCGCCAAAAAATCACGGTACTGGCGCAGGATCGCAACCGGATCATCGACATGTTCCAAAACGAACCCCATGACGATGGTGTCAAACCGCTCGGAGGTCTCAAAGCGCTCAAACCACGTCTGTGTGATCTTTGCGGAGCAATCGGGAGACTTCGCCTGGAACGTCCCGATGACCTCCTGCGAGCCCTCCAACACAAGATGCCGGTCGAAATGCTGAGCGAAAATCTGCGTGGTAAAGCCGTGCCCCAGCCCAAGTTCCAGCAGTGAGCCTGCCTGCCCAACACGATCCAAAATGCGCCGGGGGTACCAGTTCATCAAGATTTCATTGTCAAAATCGTACTGGCTGTCGCCCTTATAGGCCAAGGCTTGGGCGTCCAGTGTGGTTGTCTCAAATTCGATCGTCATCGTCGTCCTCACCCGTCTCAAAGCCTTCCAAACCGTGACTTCCGATCGCTAAAGCACGATTTGTAGCTTTTCAAGTAAGGCGTATATCCACAGCGGGCAACCCTAATTGCCCCGTTTAAATCCGGCTCAATCCCTCGCCAAAATCCTATCCCAACGCGGCCCATAGGGCACTACGCTCCATCATTTTAACTTTTTTTGCGGCAGCGGACTTGCTATGGACGCACCATACAAGGGCCCAATTGCGGGGTCGGTAACACCTCAAGGAGCGATTATGACATTAGAACGTGACTATGACGCCGAACTCAAAGACACGGCTGATCACCAATATGCCTATAATTTCGACCTGGATGTGATGCATAAATACATGATGCGCTCTTGTGAGCCGCTGTTCAAGCAGGGCTCGGTTCTGGAATTGGGCAGCTACTTGGGCGATTTCACCCGCCGCCTGATGCCCCACTTTGAGGATATCACCTGCGTCGAAGCTTCCGGAGAGGCTGTCGCACACACACGCGCCAACCTGCCGGACACGATCGAATTTCACCAAGGCCTGTTTGAAACGATCGACCTGCCCCGCCGCTATGACAACATCATTCTGACCCACGTGCTGGAACACTTGGATGATCCGGTCAGTGTGATGCGCCGAATAAACACAGAATGGCTGGCCCCCGGTGGACGGTTCTTCGTGATTTGCCCCAACGCCAACGCGCCCTCGCGCCAGATTGCTGTTAAGATGGGACTGATTTCGCATAATGCCGCGATCACGCCCGCCGAAGAGGCCCATGGCCACCGGATCACTTACAGCCTTGACACATTGGAGCGGGACGCCACCGCTGCGGGCCTCAAGGTTGTGCACCGCTCGGGCGTGTTCTTTAAAGCTTTGGCCAACTTCCAGTGGGACCAACTGCTGAACACTGACATCATTTCCGATGAATACCTTGAGGGATGCTTTATGCTGGGTCAGCAATATCCTGACCTCTGTTCCAGCATCTTTTTAGTCTGTGAGGCCGGCGAATGAACGACGCCGTGCCCGAGTTTCAGGCACGCGCGATTTCAGTCGTTGTGGCCGTCTACGAAAACGAAGGCTCGCTGGCCGAAACCCACAAACAGATCAGCGCGCTGTTTGATGGTCCCCTCAAGGGTCACACCTTGGAAATAGTGTTTGTGAACGACGGCTCCAGCGATGGCTCGCTGGAGGAGTTGCACCGCATCCGCGAGACCGACCCTTCGGTAAAGGTGATAACATTCACGCGGAACTTTGGGCAAATGGCCGCCATGTTGGCAGGTTTTGCCGAAGCAACCGGGGACGCGGTGATCAACATCTCCGCCGACTTGCAAGACCCCATCAATCTGATCGTGGAAATGGCGGCGCAGTGGCAGTCAGGGGCTGAAATCGTCGTCTGCTATCGCACCAATAGGTCCGACCCAATGGCCGCGAAGGCGTTTTCATGGCTTGCCTACGGGGTCTTGCGGATGGCTGTGCCGCAAATTCCCAGCGGCGGGTTTGATTACGTCCTGATGGACCGGGTCGCGATGGACCAATTCAACGCAATGGACACGCGGCATCGGTTTTTCCAAGGTGATCTGTTGTGGCCGGGCTATCGCACCAACTTCATCCCCTATGAGCGTAAGGAACGCACCATAGGCAAATCTCAATATAACTTCACTAAAAAACTGAAGAATTTTACCGATGCGGTACTGGATTCCTCGTTTTTGCCGATCCGCGCGATTTCGGTTATGGGGTTTTTCACCAGCTTTTTAGGACTGCTATATGCAATTTCGATCCTGTTTGCCTGGGCGGGCGGGGCCACACCATTTGATGGCTGGGCGCCTTTGATGATGGTGATTTTGATTATCGGCGGCATGATCATGGTGATGCTGGGTGTGATCGGAGAATATGTCTGGCGCATTAACGAAGAGGTCCGAAAGCGCCCCAATTATGTGATTCGGGACAAATTCTTATGAGCAAACAGCTAACCCCAAACGTTGTCGGCACGATCACTTGCTACAGCGAAGGCGTGGCCAACGATTACGCAGACTACCCTGACAGCGGATTTGATCTGACAGATGAATACGCCGCAACCAGTTTCTGGGTTAGTTCGCGCAACCGCCTGTTCAGCTGGCTTGTCCACCGCGAGCGAGATCGCCTAGGGCAAGCCCGCCTTTTGGATGTAGGCTGCGGCACCGGGAATTTTGCCCAGCATCTAAGCAAAGACGGCACATTGACCGTGACTGGCTCCGAGATTTACCTCAAGGGGTTACAGTTTGCGCAAAAACGCCAGCCGGATATTGAGTTTATCCAATACGATGTCACCGAAGGCATCTTGGATCGGCGCTATGAAATCATCACTGCCTTTGATGTGTTTGAACACATCGAGGCAGACGTCACCGGGTTGCAAAACGTCCACGAAATGCTGACTGAGGAGGGCGTGTTCATTGTATCTGTGCCGCAGCATATGTTCCTTTGGAGCAAGCTGGATGAAATCGTTTTTCACAAACGCCGTTATTCGCGGGCGGAGATGGTGGGCAAGCTGCGCCAAACAGGGTTCACACCTGTGCGCGTCACCTCCCATGTGTTCACCCTGTTTCCACTGATGTGGCTGTCGCGTCTGCTGGATAAGGTCAAACCAGACAGCCCCGCGACAGAAGACACAGATAACCTGTCGGATCGGGTCACGTTTTCGCCGGTCGTGAACTGGGTGTTCAACAAGATCATGTTTATTGACGAAGCGCTGATCCGCGTTGGAATTCCCCTACCTGTCGGGGGCACATTGGTGGTTGTCGCCCGTAAAAACGCACCATGAGGTCTTAGTTATGAACATGGAAATGTCCCGCTTTTTATTGGCTGGCGGGGTGAATTTCGTGTTCACTTTTCTGGTGTTCACTGGGGCCCTAAAGGTTATGCACACTGGCTATGTCGCGGCTTTGTTATTGGCCTGGATATCGGGCAATATCCTGACATATGTTCTGAATTTCGTCTGGGTGTTCCGCCCCGAAGACCGCCTGTCCTTCGGGATGCGGTTTTTCAAATACCTCACGGCGGGGGCCTTTTCGATTGCAGCAAACTTGATGGCCCTTTCTGCTTTGGTTGAGATCGGCGGCTTTGATCCATTTTGGGCGCAGTTGATCGTCATGCCCTTTATTATCGCATTCAACTTTATAGCCGCTAAATTTTGGTCCCTCAAAAAAGCCCCCCCCCTGCCATGACTCCCACACCTACAGTTTTTGCCCCGTCGCGTATCGTCCTTTGGCTTGCATTGATTTGCTTTGCGATACTGGGGGTTGCGGTGATCTGGGCCTCTGATCGCGCATTGGAGTTCACCGATGAGGCCTACTACCTGCTATCCGCGATCCACCCCGATCAGATCCTTTTATATATCTCGGCACAACACTGGACCCTTGCGCCGCTTTGGGCGTTGACTGAAAGCCTCCAGGGGTTTCGCATGACGGGGGCGGCTATCTTGCTGGGTACGTCGAGCCTGCTGGGCTGGGGCGCGGTGTGGATTCTGGCACACTTGACGGACCGCGTCTGGAGCCGTTTGGAAGTGGCGGGTGTAATCGCGGCCAGCGCGGTTGGCGCTTTGATGTATGTCGCAACCATTGCGCCCTCGCCCAGCTATAATTTGCTGGCCTCTGCGGGAGCCTACGGTGCAGCGGGGCTGACGTTTCTGGCGATTGGGCGTGCAAAGCCTTCAACCGGCTTGATGCTGTCACTGTTGGCCGGGCTATGCTTGGCGGTGGCGTTTGTGAACAAACCCTCTGCGGGTATCTGCACCGCATTGGTTGTTTGCGGTCTGATGCTGGGCCTTGAGGAGCGTCGCCGCAAATGGGCGATGGTGACGGCTGGGATTATCGGGGCGACCCTTACCTTGGTGCTTTTGGTTTTGACCCACCCCGGCACACTGCCAGTCCGTGACAGTTTTAACAGCGGTCTGGAACTGTTCCGCATGGTCCAGACAGAGTCTGTGGGCGCCCGCCTGATCCGCTACGCCGTGACGCTTTTGTCCTCGACTGCAGGGGCGCTGATCACCTTTTCACCCACTGTTTTCGCATTCATAGCTCTCTTGTTTTACCCGCGCCGCTGGCTGGCAATAACAACTGTCAGCATCTTGATCCTGAACGCCGTGTTGGAGAAAACCTACTTAGGTGGGGTCGATCAGTACCCAACAATAATGGAAGGCTACTATACCCTTATCATACTGGCCTTTGGGTGTGGGGTGCGCGCCTGGACCATAAACCGCAGAGTGGCATTGTTCTACACCGGGCTGGTATTGTTGCCATTCAGCGTGGCTATCGGAACCGGCAACGCGCTATTCACACAGATCGTTATCACCCTTGCGCCTTGGAGCATCACAGTTGTGCTGCTGGCCTTAATGACACAAGCGTCCCCTATCACACGAGCCAATGAAACCCGGCATCTTATGCAGCATAGCTGCGCTTGCTTGTTCTTGGTGTTGTCGACCTCACAGATCATCACCAGTTTTGGGCGCGCGCCTTATCATCTACAAACGCCTCTGGTGGCCCACACCCAAACCGTGTCTGTTGGCATGCTAGGCGATGTAAAGGTGGATGCCGCCACCGCAGCTTTCTTAGGTGAAATCGAGCAGGCAAAGGAGATCTGCGCAATCCAGCCCGGAGCCGCATTCATGGGGCTGTTCAATGTGCCGGGATTAGCACTGATTTTTGACGCCGTACCGCCCGTGTCCCCGTGGTTAAACAACCCCGCCCAAGCGGATACCGTGCTGGAATATTGGAATCCCGACAGCGCGCCCCAAGTGGTTATGGTTCTCACCCGTGAGGTGATTGCTGAGCAGGTTACCCTACCCGCCCGCCTACAACCCGATCAAAACGGATATATGCTCTGCGGCACTCCACTATTGCCGTTTCAACAGCATACTGTTGAGGTCTGGGCACGCGGCACGCCCTAGGCTCCAAACTCAAGCAAACCATTGATTATTATGATCTCCTCTGATTCAGCCTTATATATTTATGTTGGAGGTGATGAGGACAGTTAGATTTTGGCTTTCTGGTCGTGCGATGGCATTGACCGAGCCACTGCTGCTGCCGAAGAACTAACCCAGCACGCGGCGCGTGGACGACAGGCGCGTGATCGGCGGGATCATCCTTGTTCTGTGGATCAGTTGGAGGTGGCAGGACTGCTCGCTGGAATACGGTCCGCCATGACGCTTCGCAACCGTTTCAACCGATTGACCCACAAGGGGCTTTAAATAAGCATCTTCACCACGCTCCCAGCGCAGTCGGAATTGCCTGACGACTTGAGCATCAACTCCACAGCAGCGCGTGCGCACAGGTCGGCCCATGGCGGAAAACGAGGGCAAAAATTCAGGCTACCCATTGCCCGGCAGGTGATTGCAGGCAATCGTCGAGAGCGAGGCGTTCGCGTGGCGGCCCAAGCACGAGAATCTATGCCCACAAAAATGCTTGCAGGCAGATAGCCACATTCATTTAATCTCGAACTAGGAAACGGGCCGATATTGCGTTCGCACCTGCCTTGCTGGATTTATTGCCTGCGTCAGAACCACTGCTGGCTTACAAGGAATATGACGCTCACGGCCATTTATTGCGGAGCAGGCCCAAGTGAGCTGCGCAGGCGGATGTCGGTCGGGAGTTCCACGCTTTCACAATTTTTGCGCTGTGTGACCATCTGAATGAGCATGCTGGCGGCGCGTCGGCCCATTTCGCGGTGCGGCACGTGCACTGTGGTCAGCGCAGGATCTGCCAGCAGGGCAATCTCGATATCGTCAAAACCAGTCACAGATATATCGGCTGGAACCTTTAGGCCCATTTCCTTTGCGGCCCTCAACGCCCCAACGGCAAGGACGTCGTTGATGCACATAACGGCTGTTGTGGCAGGCTCCGCTGCGAGGGCTTCACGAAAGGCCATCTCGCCATTCTCGATGCCATAAGGGGTTTCTTTCAAAATCATGTCGGCAGGATCAAGACCCATCTCGCTCATTGCCAACCTGATGCCATCCACGCGTCCGCGTGCGCGGTCGTTCGATGCGATTGGTGCAGAAATACACGCGATCTTCCGGTGCCCTTGCATAATCACCAACCGGGCGAGTTCGGCCATCGCATTGACGTTGTCAAAACCGATTGCGGGCTGCTGACGGTCCAGCGCGTAAGACCACGAAACCAGAGCCGGAATGGACCGTTTGTCGAGGAAGTCATAGATATCCTGACTGCGATGATATCCGATCAAAAGCAAAGCATCGGCACCGCCTGCAACAAGGGCGCGTATCTGCGCGTCCTCAAGCGATGCGCTATAGGCCGAAGATGCGATCAGCAGGGTTTTGCCATGCAGCCCAAGCTCCTCCTGGAAAGCCTGAATGCCTCTGGCGAAGACGGCGTTTTCCATCGTCGGAATAATCACGCCGAATGTATTGGTCTGTTTTGCCGCCAGAGCGCGGGCACCGAAATTGGGTGCATAGCCAAGTTCGGCAACCGCTTTGAGGACCCGTTCGCGGGTTTTCCCTGTCACCTGATCGGGCAGGTTCAGGCACCGCGAAACGGTTGCAGTGGACACATTGGCGTGTTCCGCGACATCTGCAAGTGTCGCGACTGCTTTGGTAGGGGGCAAACTATCCATGCATATTGAATCTTTATATATTGGGACGCGTATCAGGGCCTTGATCTTCTCAACGCCCTGCCGATCTCGGCAACTCAATAGTAACATATAATGCAAGCGCTTGCTTTTGAAATTGTAAGCGCTTACAAAATCCCTACGAATCGTCACTCAACAGGCAAAGGTTGTGAAATATGGCTTTTACTACAGCGTTTGTCTTGCTCGTGGCCTTCACGGCAAATGTGGTCATCGGAGCGGTAGGAGAGGCTCCGGTGGTGGGGAGTGTTGCGGAGATGCTGATCCTTCTGGGGTCGACCGTAGCCTTCGTTGTCGGCATTCTGCAGCGTGAGGAGCGCGACAGGAAAAACTAAGAATTCGACATAAAAAACGTTTCAATGGGAGGAAACTAAATGAAGAAACTTGATAATGAGCGCGTATCCACGGAGCGCCGTAACTTTCTGAAGCTGGCAGGAACAGGTGGTTTTACCGCCGCTATGGTCGCCGGTGCAGGCGGGATGCTGTGGTCGTCAGCCGCAGTTGCACAGACCGCCGCAGAAGAGCGTGACCGTGAAGCGGCCGCAGAGCACATAATGACGATCGGCACGGCCTATATTCTGGGCGCCTCGCGCAGCTATCCGATCATGCAGCTCGACCTGAAAGAAAACATCCAGAACATGACCAACGGCAAGGTGTATGTGCGTCTGGCCCCCGGTGGTCAGTTGGGAACCGGCGGCGCATTGGTGCAGGCCGTCCAAGGCGGCACCATCCAGTGCGCACAGCATTCTCTGGCGAACTTTGCGCCTTTCGCGCCGGTCGCTGACCTGATCAACCTGCCTTATTTCTGCGGGTCGAACCAGCGGTTCACCAATCTGACAAGCTCGGACGCGTGGAAAGCTGAAGTGGACCCCAAGATTGCTACGGCAGGTTTCAAGTCGCTGTTCTATATCGTCATCGACCCGCGCGTTGTCGCGGTCCGTCAGGGCGGCACTGCAATCATCACGCCAGCCGATATGGCAGGCGTCAAATTCCGCGTACCCGGCTCCGCGATGTTGCAGCAATACTACCGCATGGTCGGCGCAAACCCGACACCCGTGGCTTGGGGCGAGACGCCTTCGGCAATCCGTCAGGGTGTTGCAGACGCGCTTGACCCTTCGGTCGGTGCCCTGCATGTCTTCGGCTTTGGCGAGATTCTGAGCCACGTGACCTTCACGCAGGCCGTGCCCGACAGCCAAGTCTACTCGGTCAACCTTGAGTGGTTCAACAGCCTGCCGATGGACGTTCAGGACGGGATCGAGTTTGCCGGCGAGATTACGCAAGCTCAGAACCTTGCCAAAGTGCCTGCGGCACGCGGTTTTGCCATGTCCGAGTTGCGGGCGAACGGAGTTGAGTTCCACCAGCTTTCCGAGGATCAGCTGGCAGAGTGGAAATCTGTTGGCGGATACCAGAAAACCGAATGGGACCAGTTCAAGGTTGATCTGGCCGGGGACATGGACACGTTCGCACGCCTCGAAGAGGCTGCCGGTACGCCGGGCCGCTATTACGTCCACGACGCATAATGGCCTTTGGGCTGGCGCCGCCATGGTGCCAGCCCGTTCATAATTGCTCCACAGCATGACCTTCAGATACCGGACCGCATGATGCGCGCATCCGAACGGGAGAACTCTATGTCGAGGATATACAACGGCTTTGACAAAAACGGTGAGCGTTGGCTCCTGCTTGTCTTCTACGTGATGTTGGTCGGTACGATGTTTATCGAGGTCGTGCGCCGCGAGGTCTTCTCCTATTCATCAATATGGGGCGAAGAGATCGTGCGCTATTCCTTCATCTATCTCGCTTGGATTGGCGCCGCCTCGGCGGTCAAACAGCGCGGGCACATCCGGATCGACGTGATCATGAATTACGTGCCGCGAACCATGAAAACCCTGCTCTATATTTTGGGCGATGTGGTGATGTTCGTGGTCGCCATCATTGCCCTCTACTGGTCGTGGGAGGCGGTTCATGTCTCGTGGAAATTCGGGTCGGTGACCCATGGTTTGCGCGTGCCGCAATACCTGTTTCTCTTTGCTGTGCCTTTCGGCTTCGCGCTGGTCATGTTTCGGCTGATCCAGTCTTTCCTTCGGGACCTATCAGATCTTCGAAACGGACGTGACGTTTACGAAGGCGACACGCTGTTCGATTGAGAGGCTGACACATGCTTTGGCAAAATCTTCAGAACCAACCGGTCATTCTGGGCTGGGATTTCTATATCCCTATGATCGTTTTCGTCGGGCTGATCGCACTGGCCGTACCGGTCTGGGCTGCCATCGGCGGCGCCGCGATCCTGATGCTCATGATCTCGGGCGCGCTGCCGCTCAGCCTTGTCGGCGAGAGCCTGTTTCACGGTATCGACCATTTCGCCCTGACCGCTGTGCCGCTGTTCATCCTGACTGGCGATGTGCTGGTCCGGACTGGATTATCGAAAAAGTTCCTCGACGTGGCAGAAGCGATAACCTGCTGGGCAAAAGGTGGCTTTGGCTCGGCTACGGTGCTCGTCTGCGGCATGTTTGCGGCCATCTCCGGCTCTGACGCTGCGGGCGCTGCTGCGGTGGGCCGCATGACGATCCACCGGCTGGTCGAGAGCGGCTATCCGCGCCCCTATGCCTGTGCGCTCGTGGCGGCAGGTGCCTGTACTGGAATCCTGATCCCGCCCTCCATCGCCTATATCATCATCGGTCTGGTGCTGGGGGTGAACGTCTCAATCCTGTTCCTCGCCGCAGTTGTTCCCGGCCTGCTGGTTCTGCTGGCGATCCTGATCACCAACACGCTGGTCAACCGCCGCCATGCCTATGAGGGCGGCGGGTTGCTGACGGTGGGTGAATGGGGCGCAAACCTCTGGCGGGCGATAAAATCCGGCTGGTACGCATTCCTTGTGCCCGGCATCATTTTCTACGGCATCTTCTCGGGCCGCCTGACCCCGACCGAGGCGGGTGCCGTGGCCGTGGTTGTCACAATCACCATCGGCTTCATCATCGGCACGCTGCGCTTCTCCGACTTTCCGGCGATGCTGGTCAGTTCGGCAAAGGTGAACGGGGTGATCTTGCCGATCATCGCCTTCTCGCTGCCGCTGGCACAGGCGCTGGCCCTGCTGGGTGTCCCGCAAGGCTTTGTGGCGGCGGCAACAAGTGTCAGTAATGAGCCTTGGATCTTGATCCTGATGATGATCCTGATCCTGATCGCCGCAGGCTGCGTGATGGAAACCACTCCCAACATCGTGATCCTCGGACCGATCCTGTTCCCCCTCGCACAAAGCATCGACATGAACGAGATCCAGTTCTGCATCATGATGATCACAGCACTCGGTGTGGGCTTCATCACACCGCCGCTGGGACTAAACCTCTTTGTGGTGTCGGGGATAACGGGGGAATCGATCCTCAAGATCGCGGTACAGGCCGTGCCCTTCGTGGGCTTCATGCTGATCGTGACCCTGATGATCGCCTACATCCCCACGATATCCACAATCCTTCTTCCAGATATTTACCGATAGGATCCGTAATCCCATGACCAGAGAATACCTCAAGAAAGCAACCCTGACCCCGAGCAGCGGCGCATCCGACGTGCACGACCTTGTGCAGGGCATCCTGAACAACATCGAAGCAGGCGGCGACGCATCGGCCCTTGAGTATGCGGCCAAGTTCGACAAATACGAGGGCAGCATCATCCTGTCGGAGGCCGAGATCGAGGCTGCGGCCGCCCTTGTACCCGAGAAGATCAAGGCGGATATCCGGTTCAGCCATGCAAACGTCAAACGGTTTGCCGAAGCCCAAAAAGCGACGCTGACGAATATCGAGGTCGAGGTTGTGCCGGGGATGATCGCGGGCCAGAAGGTCATGCCGGTCGATGCGGCGGGCTGCTATGTTCCGGGTGGGCGCTATTCGCACATCGCCTCCGCAATCATGACGGTCACCACGGCAAAGGTTGCGGGCTGCAAGCATATCGTCGCCTGTTCACCGCCGCGCCCAGGCGTGGGTGTGGCACCCGCGATCATCTATGCTGCGCATATCTGTGGCGCGGACAAGATCATGGCGATGGGCGGCGTGCAGGGCGTCGCGGCGATGACCTTTGGTCTGTTCGGACTGCCGCCCGCAAACATTCTGGTCGGTCCCGGCAACCAGTTCGTGGCCGAGGCGAAGCGGATCCTGTTTGGCCGCGTGGGCATCGACATGATCGCAGGCCCAACCGACAGTTTGATCCTCGCGGACAAGGACGCGGACCCGATGGTTGTTGCCGTTGATCTCGTGGGACAGGCCGAGCACGGTTATAACTCTCCCGTCTGGCTGGTCACAGACAGCCGCAGCATTGCCGAAGAGGTCATGCGCATTGTACCGACCCTGATCAATGATCTGCCGGACGTGAACCGCGAGAATGCAACCGCCGCATGGCGCGACTATGCCGAGGTGATCCTGTGCGCTGACCGCGAGGAAATGGCCGCAACATCCGATGAATATGCGCCCGAACACCTGACCGTTCAGGCAGCCGATTTGGATTGGTGGCTGGACCGTCTAAGTTGTTATGGTTCGTTGTTTCTGGGCGAGGAAACAACCGTGGCCTTTGGCGACAAGGCATCAGGCACCAACCACGTGCTGCCCACCAGCCGTGCGGCGACCTATACCGGGGGCCTGTCAGTGCATAAATACATGAAGATCGTCACGTGGCAGCGCTCCACCCGTGACGGCGCTAAAAAGATCGCCGAGGCGACAGCCCGCATCGCCCGTCTTGAGGGTATGGAAGGGCACGCCCGCACGGCGGACATCCGGCTGGCCAAGTTCTTCCCCGGCCAAAATTTTGACCTGACGGCGGAAGAATAGGCCATGGATGCGCGCGATCATCCTGACCTGACCGGCCATGTTGCCTGTGTCACCGGGGCCAGTTCCGGCCTTGGTCGGCGCGCGGCACTTGTGCTGTCGCAGGCAGGGGCCAAGGTGATTGCAGTCGCGCGCCGTGCCGAAGCGCTGGAGACGCTGCAAGCGGAAGCCCCCGGCGATGTTTTCGCCTTACCCTATGATCTGAGTGACCGCGCGGGACTTGCAGATCTGGCCACCCGCACCGCTGCTCCCTTTGGGGCGCCCGATATCGTGGTGCATGCCGCAGGCATCAACACCCGCGAGACGGCAGACACCGTGACCCCTGAAGGGTGGGACATTACCCTCAACCTGAACCTTGCCGTGCCGTTCTTTTTGTCCCAGCATCTCGTGCCGGGCATGCGGGCGAAAGGCTGGGGGCGGATCGTCAATTTTGCCTCGCTCCAGTCGCACCGCGCTTTTCCGGGCGGCCTCAGCTATGGCGCGTCGAAGGGTGGGATTTCCCAGCTGACCCGTGCCATGGCCGAGGCGTGGTCATCGGATGGGATCACTGTAAATGCCATCGGTCCGGGATTTTTCCGCACCGAGTTGACAGCCGCCGTGTTCAATGACCCCGAGCGGGCCGCCCGCAATGCCGCGCAAACCTGTATCGGGCGCAACGGCGAGCCGGAGGACATTGACGGACCTTTGCTGTTTCTGTGCTCGGACGCTTGCGCCTATGTCACGGGGCAGGTTCTGATGGTTGACGGAGGGTTCACCGCGAAATGAAAGCGCTTGTGTATACCGGCATCGAGACGCTGGAGTTGCGTGATGTTCCGGACCCCGTTCTGGCCGATGATCACCATCTGATCCGCATCGACAGTGTCGGCATTTGCGGCTCTGACATGCATGCCTATCTGGGTCACGATGACCGGCGGCCTGCACCGCTGATTTTGGGTCATGAAGCCGCAGGGACCGTGCAAGGCGGGCCGCTGGATGGCGCCCGCGTCACGATAAATCCGCTGGTGACATGCGGCACGTGCTCGGCCTGTGTGGCGGGCCGTGACAATCTGTGCAGCACGCGCCAGATCATCTCCATGATGCCGCGCGAGGGGGCTTTTGCGCAATTTGTCGCCATGCCGGAACGTAATCTGGTGCGCGTGCCGGATGCGGTCTCGTTGGAGAAAGCCTCGCTGGCAGAACCGGTCGCTGTGGGCTGGCACGCCATTCGTCTGGGGCTGGAGAATTTGGGCGGTGACCGCGCGAACAGCGCCTTGGTCATCGGCGGCGGTGCAATTGGCGTGGCCAGCGCCATCAGCCTGATCGCGCAAGGTGTTAGGGATGTGACTCTGGTCGAGCCTAACGCGCTGCGCCGCGATCATCTGGACCTTGGCGCGCATGTGCGCGTTCTGGCCCCTGAGCAGATCGATGGGATGCTCTTCGACATTACCGTGGATTGTGTGGGCTATGATGCCACCCGCGCCACGGCCTGTGCCGCCACGCGTCCGGGCGGTGTGATCTTGCATGTGGGCTTGGGCGGAGGCACCGCTGGCCTCGATATCCGCCGTTTGACCCTGCAAGAGATCAGCTTCATCGGCACGTATACCTATACCGCGCAGGATTTCCGCGACACCTGCGCCGCAATGTTCGACGGGCGGCTTGGGCCGCTTGACTGGACAGAAACACGCCCGCTCAAGGGGGGTGCCAGGGCGTTTTCAGACCTCCGCAAAGGTGTGATCGCAGCACCGAAAATAATTCTCAAACCTGCATAAAAGGACAAAACTATGGCTGATACAAAACCAATCCCGAACGAGATTCCGCACCTGCTGGTCCATGAAGAGGCCGACAATGTTGGCGTCGTCGTGGTCGAGGGTCTGGTGGCTGGCACCGATATGTTGTGCTGCATCACGCACGACAACTCAACCTTCCGGCTGACAGCCAAGCATGATGTGCCGATTGGCCACAAAATCGCGCTCAAAGACCTCAAGTCCGGTGATACCGCCACCAAATACGGCGAAGACATCGGCAAGATCACGGCTGATATCGGTCAGGGCGAGCATGTCCACACTCAAAACTGCAAAACGAAGCGCTGGTAAGGAATCCTGAACATGACATCCAAATATTCAAACACCACCGTCCAAGGGTATCGCCGTGAAAACGGCCGGGTGGGCGTGCGCAATCACGTCATCATCCTGCCTGTGGATGACATCTCCAACGCGGCCTGCGAAGCGGTTGCCAACAACGTCAAAGGGACCATGGCGATCCCGCATGCGTATGGGCGTCTGCAATTCGGCGAAGATCTCGACACCCACTTTCGCACCATCATCGGCACCGGCGCCAATGCCAATGTCGCCGCTGTTGTCGTGATCGGGATCGAGCCGGGCTGGACCAAGAAAATCGCCGACGGCATCCGTCTGACGGGCAAGCCTGTTGCCGAATTCTCCATTGAGCAAAAGGGCGATTTCGAGACAATCCGTGCCGCTTCTTGGGCTGCCAAGGATTTCGTCCACCACGCGACCGAGATCCAGCGCGAGGAATGCTCGATCAACGAGCTGTGGATCTCCACTAAATGCGGTGAGAGCGACACGACCACAGGTCTGGGCTCCTGCCCGACCGTTGGGAACATGTACGACAAACTGCTGCCAGAAGGCATCACCGGGTTCTTTGGTGAGACCTCCGAGATCACTGGCGCAGAGCATATCTGCAAAGAGCGTGCAGCGACCCCGGAAGTGGGCGAGCGGTGGTACAAAATGTGGAAGGCCTATCAGGACGATGTGATCTTCGCGCATCAGACCGATGACCTGAGCGACAGCCAGCCCACCAAAGGCAACATCGAAGGCGGCCTGACCACAATTGAGGAAAAAGCCCTTGGGAACCTCGAAAAAATTGGTCGTACCTCGACTTATATCGACATTCTTGAGCCCGCCGAAGCACCGGCTAAGGGCAATGGTCTGTACTTCATGGACTCCTCCTCTGCGGCTGCGGAATGCGTGACCTTGATGGCTGCCGGTGGCGCCGTGCTGCACACTTTCCCGACTGGGCAGGGCAATGTGGTCGGTAACCCGATTGTGCCAGTGATCAAGATCACGGCAAACCCGCGCACCGTGCGTACCATGGCCGAGCATGTGGATCTGGATGTCTCTGGCATCCTGCGCCGCGAGCAAACCATCGACGAGGCAGGCGACGCGCTGATCGAGATGATCCGCCGCACTGCCAATGGCCGCAACACAGCCGCCGAAGCACTGGGTCACCGGGAATTCTCGATGACCAAACTGTATCGCAGCGCCTGATACAAACTTGGGCGGCTCCGCAATCGGGGCCGCCTGCACGCTACTTTTCATGAAAGTTTTCAGGTGACTGACCGAACCAATATTTCGCTCGCAGATGCGAGACAGCTGGTGCAATCCGCCTTGATCGCGGTGGGCGTGCCTCGGGATGTGTCCGCATCGGTGGCAACAGCCATTGTCGCGGCGGAGGCGGAAGGTCAGGTTGGTCACGGCTTCTCGCGTCTGGGTGATTACGCGGCCCAGTTCGCCTCGGGCAAAATCAACCGTAGCGCCCTGATCACGACGCATTCTCGTGGGCCTGCCTCGCTTTTGATCAATGCGGATCAGGGCTTTGCCTTTCCCGCGCTGGATAAGGCTCTCGCCGCGGGCCTGCCGCTTTCCCAAGAGATGGGCATTGCCATCATGGCCATCGCCAATTCGCATCACTGCGGGGCCTTGTCCGTTCAGGTCGAGAAGATCGCCAATGCCGGTCTGATCGGCATCATGGTCGCCAATGCCCCCAAGGCGATTGCCCCTTGGGGCGGCAAGGCACCGCTATTTGGCACCAATCCGATTGCCTTTGCCACGCCGCAGGCCAATGGCGCGCCTTTGGTGATTGATCTGTCGCTGTCAAAAGTCGCGCGCGGCAAAGTGATGAACGCGCACAAGTCTAACCAACAGATCCCGCTTGGTTGGGCGCTGGATGCCCAAGGGAACCCGACGACCGATCCAGCCGAAGCGCTTGCCGGAACGATGCAGCCGATTGGCGAGGCGAAAGGCACCGCACTTGCCCTCATGGTCGAGATCCTTGCCGCCGCCTTTACCGGCAGCGCCATGAGCCATGAGGCGGGCACGTTTTTCGATGCAGACGGGCCTGCACCGCGTGTGGGCCAGACCCTGATCGCGATCCGTCCCGATGCCAGTTCCGACTTTCTGGCCCGTGTCAGCGCGCTTCTGGACACGATTCAGTCGATGGAGGGGGCACGCCCGCCCGGTGCGCGCAGGCGCCAAGAAATCCTGCGGAGCGAGGCCGAAGGCCTGTGCGTTCCAACGCAGTATATCGACGTCGCAAAGTCACTCGCCAATGGCGCTTAATCCTGCGGCCAACGGCGCAACTACAAACCACTGCTCGGGGACGCAAATATGATTTTTTCCGGTTGGGTCACCCGCACCCAGGCAATGATGCCGGGTGTGACGGTGGCGGTGATCATCGCGCTGGCAAGTAAATTCATCTCCGAGCATTATGGCGCACCCTCCATGTTGCTGGCTCTTTTGTTTGGGATCAGCCTGAATTTTCTTTCTGTGGACGAACGCTGTGGTCCGGGCGTTACAATGAGTGCGCGCACACTTTTGCGGCTGGGCGTGGCGCTTTTGGGGCTTCGGATCAGTTTTGACATGGTCGGCGCACTTGGGTGGCCTATTGTGGCGATGGTCGTGACGATGGTGCCTGTAACCATTCTATTCGGCCTGCTGGCATCGCGGTTCTTCGGCTTCCGCTACCGCTTTGCGTTTTTATCGGCGGGGGCAGTTGCCATCTGTGGTGCCTCGGCAGCCCTCGCGATTGCGGCGATCCTCCCAAAGGATGAAAAATCGGACGACAGGCTGGTATTTACCGTTGTGGGCGTCACTATTTTATCCACCGTCGCCATGATTGCCTATCCGATCCTGAGCCAGTTCCTGGGGTTCGACGATGTGACTGCGGGCATCTATCTGGGGGCGACAATCCACGATGTGGCGCAGGTGGTAGGGGCCGGTTTCTCGATATCGGAAGAGGCAGGCGAGACCGCGACGCTGGTGAAACTTCTGCGGGTGGCGATGCTGGCCCCGGTTGTGATCATTGCGTCGATCTTTCTGCGCAGCGTCACGACCTCTGATGCCTCTGGCGCCCGCCCCCCCCTGATACCCGGTTTCGTACTGGCATTCATTTTGCTGGCGGCACTGAATTCCATGGTGGCCCTGCCAGCCCCGATGCGGGCCATCGCGGTTGACGGGTCGGGGTGGTTTCTGCTGACAGCAATCGCCGCAGTTGGTCTCAAGACACGCCCTGTCGAAATCCTGAAAGTCGGAAAGCCTGCGGCGGCCCTTTTGTTGGCCGAGACGGTCTTCTTGGCGACAATGGTTGCGCTGGCGCTCACCTATCTACCTCTTCTTCCCACCTGACCCCGGCAAAAGGATACCTTCATGCCCATGTCTATTCTAATCCCCGTTGCCATCGACCACGAGCCGATGGTGGCCGCCAAGATTGCCCGCGCCCGCGCCCTTCTGGCACCGGGCGGGCGCATCACACTGCTGACGGTGCTGGAAAAAATTCCGGGATTTGCAGCCGAGTTTGTCACGGTGAAATCCGAAAACCACCTCATGGCTCAGATCACCGAAAAACTGGCTGCGCTGGCAGGGGACGCAACGGATATCGACGCTCTGGTCACCACGGGCAAGGCGGGTTTGCGCATTCCCGAAATTGCCCGCGAGATCAAAGCTGATCTGATCATCGTCGGTGCCCACGATCCAAGTGCGATCGAGTATTTTTTGGGGTCAACGGCCTCGCGGGTTGTGCGACGTGCGACATGCTCGGTCTATGTTCTGCGCTAATGTGGGTTTTGGGCAAATATGTTTTCGTGCCTTTCAGAAGGTTCAAAAGGTGTAAACCGTGACAAAGGTTCCAAAGGGCAAACGCCGCACGTCGCCCTCCAAGAGCGGCGAAGTGATCGATATATCCATGCCCGGTCAAGGCGAAGGTGGGCGGCTGAGCGACGAGGCGTATGACGGGCGGCGTCTGTCCTATGCGATCACTTTTACGAACCGCTTTCAACAGATCATCATTCAGGTGATGGAGTTTTTGACGGCCAAGCCGCATCTGCTGCGCCGCATTCGCAAGTTTGAGGCGATGGGTGTTCCTGATGGGCAACCCTTCTGGGGGCAGGCGCTTGATGTCATGGGCATTGAGCGGCAGACCCCTGATGATGAAATCGCGCGTATTCCGCGCACTGGTCCGCTGGTTATCACGTCAAATCACCCGCACGGACTTGTGGATGGGATGGTGCTGGCCGATATTGTTGGCCGCGTCAGGAGCGATTACAAGATCCTCACACGGTCCCTGCTTACCGGCATTGCGGAGATTGACCGATTCATGTTGCCGGTGCCGTTTGCACATGATCCCGATGCCCTACGCAAGAATATTGAAATGCGCCGCGCGGCCATGCGCCATCTGGCAGAGGGCGGCGCGATCGTCCTGTTTCCGGCTGGTGTCGTGGCCTCCGCAGACCGCTTCTTTGGTCCGGTCATCGAGCGTGAATGGAGCGCGTTTACCGCCAAGATGATCCAGCGGTCCGGTGCAACTGTTTTGCCGTTCCGCTTCGAGGGCCAAAACAGCCTCGCATACCAGCTTGCAAGCCTTGTGTCGCCGACGCTGCGTCAGGGTCTGCTTTTGTATGAAGTCCGACACGCGTTGAACAAGCCACAAAGCCCCATCATCGGTGAACCCATTCCGCCCGAGGACATTGCGGCCTGGGCTGGTGACCCCATGGGGTTCATGCGGTGGTTGCGCCTGGAAACCCTGGGACTGGAGCCCCGACAGCCTTGACGGGCCTCCAGCCCGGCGTGGTACGGAACCATTACCGGATACCGGCAACACCTTGCCAAGGAGAGAGCAGCACAACTACCTGACCGGCATCCTCCAAGCCATCGTCAAGGGCTATAAACAAAAAGACATTGATCAGTTTCTACCGTGGAACTTCAAAAGCTGAAGAAACGCTTACGTTTATGAGCCCCTGAAAGCATTTTGCATTTAGGGGCTGTTGACGTTCACCGTATCTGAATGATTGTTGCCGCAATCGAGATGAAGGCTTTGAAGCTCTGATCTGTCTTGCAGGGGCGCATGGCTATCCCTCTGTTTTCCTTCAGCTTGCCGAAGTAGTTCTCGATCAGGTGTCGCCATTTGTAAGTTTCCTTGTCAAAGGTTACGGGGAACTTTCGATTGGATTTCGGCGCTATGACTGGGATGATGCCACGTTCCAGCAGGTCATTTCGCAACCAATCTGCATCGAAAGCCCTATCCGCCAGCAGATGCCCTGCGGACAGACCACGGATCAAAGTATCAGTCTCGCGCAGATCGTGCGCCTGTCCCGTTGCCTGGCAGGGCATGTTTACATGCCCGAGAAGGGGGCATCAGGCAGAAATGGACGAGGTTGCCGAGTGCGTCTGTCAGCGCCAATATCTTCGTCGTTATGCCACCACGAGAACGCCCCCTCGCGGGCAATGGATGGCCTGGCAAAGAGTCCCCCTTTTGCGCCCTGACCCGAGCGGTGAACCTTCACAATCGCTCCGTCAATCATCGCGTATTCCAAGTCTGCG
>NZ_JAHSPD010000003.1 GCF_020141465.1 Roseovarius carneus
CAACGGGACAGGCGCACGATCTGCGCGAGACTGATACTTTGATCCGTGGTCTGTCCGCAGGGCATCTGCTGGCGGATAGGGCTTTCGATGCAGATTGGTTGCGAAATGACCTGCTGGAACGTGGCATCATCCCAGTCATACCGCCGAAATCCAATCGAAAGTTCCCCGTAACCTTTGACAAGGAAACTTACAAATGGCGACACCTGATCGAGAACTACTTCGGCAAGCTGAAGGAAAACAGAGGGATAGCCATGCGCCCCTGCAAGACAGATCAGAGCTTC